>CAZAQZ010000120.1:0-7850 GCA_964487175.1 uncultured Verrucomicrobiota bacterium
TTTTTTCATCCGTGCCGATAATCTCCGTGTCTGGATAGCGTTTCTTAATCTCCTCGATCCAAGGCATCAGTTCCTTCTGCGAAGGCACTCGAACAATCGGTAGTGAAAACAGAGAGCCAGTGGTCGCGCTGATGGTTTCCGGATCATATAAATCAACCGCATGGCCGGTAATGACCAGACCGTGTACTCCAAGGGCGTCACACGAACGGATAATGGCGCCGAGATTTCCCGGGCTTGAAGGTCGATCAAACACAACCACCAAAAGTTTGTCTTCGACATGAACCCGTTTAAGATCGTCGCTCTTCATTTCGGCCACGGCAAGCAGTTCGGACGTCTCTTCTTTATTGCTTAGCCTGCCGAGGAGCATGGGAGAAAGGTCGTAATGAGTGTCAGCGGCGGAACGTTCCAAAATGCCACGGGCCCATCCAGACAAACCCTTTTCCGAAGAATAGAGAAAGGATTTGATTGTCCATCCGTATTGAATGGCATTATTGATATTCCGAACGCCTTCGAAGAGAAACCCCTCCTTATTCCTTTTTTCCCGATTTGTCTTAAGGGCATTGAGTATTTGAAAATCGGCGTTTTCTCTTGTTATTTTTAGAATGTGTTTCTTCATTTACTCGTATGAATTGCTTTCGGGATTCACCAGGACGCTCTTTGTCTTAACTGGCAAACTCGCGTCCCTTACAATTTCGGATTGTGCGTTCAAGACTCGCCGCTTCCGAAACGCCGTGGTAGTCAAACGACTCCCTCTGCTTGGGCTATTCCATGCAGGCGCATCCTTGCCCAGACAGGTCGCCTCACAGCCACCCGCCTGGCTTCGGCTTTGACGCGCCGATTTTCCGCTGACGTCAGTCGGACGCCAAACAGCATCCCCTCGTTCATGGTAAAACCCTACCAGATAAACAGTTCTTGTAGAACAATTGCGTGCCTGCATTCCAGACTAAATGTAAGCAATTAGTCCTGGATAAAGAAACGGGGCACGGTATGGCAAACGACTTGAAGTGTGAAAAGAAAGAGGCGGCGCTCTCGATGCTCGCAGGAGGCGCTGCCATCCCCGCCATCGAGCATATTGCCCAGTTGCACAGCTGTGATTCAACGCATTCTGAATCAGTGCCCGTGCAGGAAGTGTTTACGGGCCATCCTGCACGGAATGGTGTTCTCGAGGTCTTTGACCTGATCGGGCATCCAAAGGCCAAGCGGTCCCATGGGCGGACGTATGGCGGCGTCTCTTACCAGATTGGGAAGGCGAGAGGCAGATTGATCGCGGATTCTCAGATTAGGGCACTACCACGCGTCCCACTTGCTGCCGCGTGGCCCCACCTAACCGCCGCCAGCCATTAACGTTGCAAAACACCACCCTGTTCGGTACGGTTCGTTTCCGATGAGTTTGGTGGGCACAACCTTCGCCAACTACTCCGTCCACGAACGCATGAATCGCGGCGGTATGGCCGACATCTATCAGGCGACCGATCACGCAAATCAGAAGTGCGTCCTCCGCGTGTTGCTTCCCGAATTCCGCTTCAGTTGGAAAAGCACGCGCCGCTTCCGCTCGGGTTGCGAGGTGCTCGCCAAACTCGACCACCCCAACGTCATCCACCAGTTCGAAGCCGGTAAGTTCAAGGGTTCTTACTACGCCGTGGTCGAGTTCGTCGAGGGCCCCAATTTGAAGGAGTTGATTCTCCGCAGCGACCCATTCCTTCGCGCCAACCAGCTCAAACTGCTCATCGGGATGGCCGCCGCCCTCGCCCATGTCCACGAACGGGGCTTCCTCCACCTCGATTTTAAACCCGAAAACATACTCGTCCCGAAATCCTACGATCCGAAGCTCATTGACTTCGATTTGTGCATCCCGCGCCCGGCCCGGCCCAAGCGCGCGTCCACGCTCTCCGGCACGCCCTCCTATCTGGCCCCCGAGCAGATCGCCCGTCAACCCGTGGATGAACGCGCTGATATCTTCGCCTTCGGTGTGACCGCCTACGAAATGCTCTCGGGCAAGAAACCGGTCACCGGCAATTCGCGCGAGGAACTCGTCCAAAAATACGCCGACTTCGACGAGCATCTCAAACCGCTTCGCGTCCATGTCAAGGACATCCCCCACTCCATGGAACGCGTGATCCTCAAATGTCTTGAAAAGGACGTCGAGCGCCGGTACCCTTCTATGGGATTGGTCCTGCGGGACCTGCAAACATGAAACTGTGGCTCAGGATAACGCTGCTTTCGGCATTGCTCACGGGCTGCAACCGCGCACCCAGCTCGCCGCCGCAAGCTGCCGTCGAAGTGGCGACCCAGCAAACCATTGCCGCCAGCATCCCCGTGGGCGCACCGGCGATTGACGCCGCCGATAACCAGCTTCTGCAACAGGCCGCCACTCTCAAGGGCGAAGGCAAACTATCGGATGCGCGGGCCCTGCTTGAACCGCTTGCTGCAGGCACGAACACCTCGGACAAGACCCTGACCCTTCTCGGACAAATTGATTCCGAAGTAATCCTCTCGCCATCACCGGCTCCGGAGAAGGTTGATTACACCGTCGCGGCAGGCGATTCGCTCGGCAAGCTGGCCAAAAAATACGGCACCACCGTCGAGTTGATCAAGAAATCCAACGGCCTGACCCGTGACGTGATTCGCATCGGCGATCGCCTGCGCATTTATCAGTGCCACTTTACCGTGGATGTCAGTAAGACCGCCAATACGTTGACTGTTTCCGACAACGGGAAATTCTTCAAACGCTACCGCGTCGGCACGGGCCAATTCAGCAAGACACCCGTGGGCCAATTCAAAGTCACCAGTCGAATTGAAAACCCTCCGTGGTATCGCGCCGATGGGCAGGCGATTCCCTACGGAGATCCGCAGAACATTCTCGGGACGCATTGGCTGGGCTTGAACGTGCCAGGCTACGGCATTCACGGCACATGGGACACAAACTCCATCGGGAAACAATCCAGCGCGGGCTGCATCCGGCTCTTGAACGACGACGTAGGCGAGTTGTACGTGATGCTGCCTATCGGGACACCTGTAACCATCCACGAATGAGGTGGCCATGAGAATCTTTACCCTGGAATTCGAAAAACCGATCGTCGAACTCGAGCAAACCATCGAGGCGCTCCAGAAACAGGCCCAGGAGCAGAAGATCGATTTGACCACGCAGATCAAGGACATCGAGCAAAAGCTCGAAGCGACCAAGAAGGACATTTTCACCAATCTGACCGCCTGGCAACGCGTGCAGTTGGCACGCCACCCCAAACGGCCTTACATGCTCGATTACATCCAGCGCATCGCCACGGATTTCATCGAACTGCACGGGGACCGACGTTTCGGCGACGATCATGCCATTGTCGGCGGACTGGCCACCATCGATGACCGCCGCGTGATGGTGATCGGCCAGCAAAAGGGCCGCGACACCAAGGAAAACCTGATGCGCAACTTCGGCAGTCCGCATCCCGAAGGTTATCGCAAGGCACTGCGGCTGATGCAACTCGCCGAGAAATTCGATTTGCCCGTCATCAGTTTTATCGACACACCCGGTGCGTATCCCGGTGTCGGAGCCGAGGAACGCCATATCGCCGAAGCCATTGCGGTGAACCTGCGCGAAATGATGGTGCTCAAGACGCCGTTGATCGCCGTGGTCATTGGTGAAGGCGGTTCCGGTGGCGCGCTCGGCATCGGCGTGTGTGACCGCGTGTTGATCATGGAGAACGCCTACTACTCGGTCATTTCACCCGAGGGTTGCGCGGCTATCCTGTGGAAGGACCGCGCCAATGCCGCCCAGGCCGCGCAGGCGCTCAAGCTGACTGCCAAAGATCTTCTGGAATTGGAAGTCGTGGACGACGTGATTCCAGAGCCGCTGGGTGGAGCGCACAAGGACTTTGATACAACGGCCGCCGCGTTGAAAAAGAGCGTCCTGAAACATCTCGAAAAACTCATGGACATGAAGAACTCTGAGTTGCTCGAGCAACGCTACAAAAAGTTTCGCAAGATGGGCGTGTTCGCCAAGGCCGAACCAAAGAAGCACGGTCGTCGCACGAAGAAGGACCAACAGCCCGCGCCCGCATCGGCCCACGCGTGAGTGGACCGACTTTGTGCTTCACAATTCAAACCGGCCTGTGCTAAGGGATTGGCTGGTGAGGTTAGATGGTTCCTGTTCAACAATCTTCCGGGAGCATCCGATGAAAAACTGGTTCAGCGCTTTGTTGCTCACGCTTTGCCTCGGCTGCGCATCGGCCATCGTCCGCCCGTATGTCGGGGAACAACAAAGCTGGCCCACCGCCACTGGCAGCATCGTCAATATGAAGTACGATATTCCTATTTTCACCTCGCTGCCCCCCACGCCCTACGAAGTGCTGGCCGAACTGCGCATCGAAAGCGCATTTTATGCGCAACCGCAGGAGGGCCATCTGCCCTTGCTGGTCAAACAGGCGAGGCAACTCGGCGCGGATGCAATCGTGTTCGTGGACGGTTCTGTGTTCTTCAGCACCAACTACGGACCGCGTCCGACTGATGCCGCCGCGGCCGGCGGATCCACGTCGTTGACCCAGGTGAACAGTTTCAATCCCGAATCCTTCAGGCCCGGCGTGACCATCCTGGCGATTCGATGGAGAGGCGACCCACCTCCCGGAATGCCCAGCAAGTTTGCAAAGATGCAGCAGACGAAAGTGCAATTGCGCACCGGAACAACGGTCGCCCCACAGCAGCCCCAAGTCACCAGCGCCGTCGTCGCTGCTCCGCCTCCTGCACCCGCTCCCGTGGCGGTACAGCCTGAATCCCCTGCTGTGGCTCCCATACAACCCGTCGCGCCGCAGCCCCCTGCACCACCCGCCGCGCCATCCGGACCGGCCGCGCCTGCGGACACCAATGCTCCGTCCGCCGGCCCCGTGCAGTTCCATTGATCGGTTGGTTGTATCTGCGAAATTGTTTCGCGGCCTTCACATCGGCACCGCCAATGAGATTCGCGACTACAAGCATCCGGAAATCTGGTGCGCGCTCATCGTCAACTACCGCTTGCCCCGGGGCACAACCATCCCAATCACAACGGTGAGCAAGCCTACCGACGACAAACAGCGGATCGACGGGCAGTCAGCCGCCTACCCCTCCACATCCAGTTTGATGTGCAAATCCCGGAGTTGCTTCGGTTCAACTTCACTCGGTGAGTTGGTCATCAGATCGACTGCTTTCGCGGTCTTGGGAAAGGCGATGACGTCGCGGATGTTTGATGAACCGCAGAGGATGGCGTTCAAGCGGTCGAATCCGAGGGCGATGCCGCCGTGCGGCGGGGCGCCGTACCGGAACGCCTGCAGCATGTAACCGAATCGCGATTGGGCGATCTCGGGCGGAATCTTCAGGACCTGCTCGAACACCTTCTTCTGTAGATCGGGTTGATGAATACGAATCGAGCCGCCGCCGAGTTCCACGCCGTTGAGCACAATGTCGTAGTGCTGCCCGCGGACCTTCGTCGGGTCGGTGTCCAGCAACGGGATGTCTTCAGTCACCGGCGACGTGAACGGGTGATGCGTCGCTAGATACCTGTTGGCATCACGGTCAAACGTGATCAAGGGGAAATCGACGACCCACAGGAAGTTCCATTGGTCGTCGCGCACCTTCAGTTTGCCTGCCTTCTTCAATATGTCGGCGACGATCAGCCGCAACCGGCCCAGGACTTCCCACACGGCCTCGCGCTTGTCGGCCCCGAACAAAATCAGGTCGCCCTCCTCGATCTTCATCTTCTCGGTAATTGCCGTCTTCTCGGCATCGCTGAAGAATTTCACAATGGGCGATTTCCACTGGCCGCCTTCGACTTTGATGAAGGCCAGCCCTTTCGCGCCGAAGCTTTTCGCCGTTTCCGTCAACGCATCGATCTGTCCTTGCGTCGCGCTGGCCAGACCTTTGGCGTTGATGGCCTTCACCACGCCGCCGGAATCGACTGCTCCGCGGAACACCTTGAATCCGCTCGCCGCAAAATCCTTCGTTAGATCGACCAGCTCGATGCCGAACCGGGTATCAGGTTTATCGACGCCAAACCGCTCCATTGCTTCGATAAACGGCATCCTGGGAAACGGCGTGGGAATCTTCTCGCCGCGCGCCACCAGCCACACCTGCGCGAGCAACCCTTCGATCATCGCGTACATGTCTTCGCGCCCGATGAAACTCATCTCCAGGTCAATCTGCGTGAACTCCGGCTGACGGTCCGCCCGCAAATCCTCGTCACGAAAACATTTCGCGATTTGGAAATAACGCTCCACGCCCGCCACCATCAGCATCTGCTTGAACTGTTGCGGCGACTGCGGCAATGCGTAGAATTTTCCAGGATTGACGCGTGACGGCACGAGATATTCGCGCGCGCCCTCGGGGGTGCTCTTGAACAATATCGGCGTCTCGACTTCGAGGAATTTTTCCTTGTCGAAATAATCGCGAACGGCCTTGGCGACCTTGTGCCGCATGATCAGGTTCCTGGCCATGGCGGGTCGGCGCAGGTCGAGATAACGATACTGCAGGCGCAAATCTTCGCCCGCCTGCGATGAGCCGCCCGATTCGTCGATCTGGAACGGCGGTGTGTCACTCGGGTTAAGAATCTCCAGCGTGTGCGCGAGCACTTCGATTTCGCCCGTCGGCAATTTGCTGTTCTCGGTGCCTGCAGGACGGTTGCGCACCACGCCTTCAACGGCAATGACGTATTCGCTCCTCAATTCATGGGCGAGGTCGGCGGACACCTGATTGTGGTGCGGGTCGAACACAATCTGCGTGATGCCTTCGCGGTCGCGCAGGTCGACGAACAGAATACCGCCGTGATCGCGATAGACGTGTACCCAGCCGGCCAGTTGCACTTTCTGTCCCACGTGCGTCCCACGCAATTCCCCGCAATGATGTGTCCGTTTCATTTGTGTGATTCCGTCACTCTGAGCGAATTCTGTTCTCTGTGGGAGCGCCCTACAACGATAATCGATTCTTGATCTCCGCCACCTTCACCCGCTCCTCTGCTCCACTGTCCAGGTTCTTCAACCTCACCTCCCCGGACTTCCATTCATCCGGGCCAACGACGAGAGCGTACCGCGCGCCTGCGGCGGAAGCAGCTTGAAACTGCTTGCCGACCTTTGCAGGCGTGAGCGCGAAGTCTACCGCAATCCCGGCGTCGCGCAACTCGTGAATTAAATTCAAAGCGTCCGGGCGCAATGACTCATCGGCGATGACGACATAGCAATCCAGTTCGGCGTCCAACTTGGGCAGCAAATTGCGGTCCTTGAGCAATTCGCCGAGTACGACATCTCCCATGCCAAACCCGAGTGCCGGCAAATCGACTCCGCTCACGACCTTGATCAACTGATCGTAGCGTCCCCCACCTGCGATGGCACGCAATTCGCCTTTGCGGTCGTGAATTTCCCAAACGATGCCGGTGTAATACGCCAGCCCGCGCACGATCTTGAAATCCACTGCGCAAAAATCGGCCAGCTTGCCGAGATTGGCCAGCATCTCCCTCAATTCTTCCCTCGGCTGCTTGTCGTTGGCGAAGGAGAGAACGTCGTCCACTTTCGCGGTCACCGCGCCAAGTTTCTCACGTGTCTTCTCCGCCGGTTCACGCTCCAGCTTGTCAATCGCCTGAAAGGCAGCATACTGGTTCGCCCCGTCGATCCCCAATGAAGTCATGTGCCGTTGCCAGGCACGCCGGTCGGATACGCGCACGACGAAGTCGCTCTCAGTCAACCCAAAGCTGCGCAACGTGTCGATGGCCAGCGCGACGAGCTCGGCATCGGCGCTCACTTCGGTTTCGCCGATGATATCGGCATTGAACTGAAAATGCTCGCGCAACCGGCCGCGCTGCTGGGTTACGTAACGAAACAATTGCGGGATGGCAAACCACT
>CAZAQZ010000121.1:0-7794 GCA_964487175.1 uncultured Verrucomicrobiota bacterium
ATGGGGATGCCTTCTGCCATCCGCCGATGAAGCTCGCGCGGGGTGATGGACGTTTTGGACTGGACAATCTGTGGGTTCATGATATAAATATATAACCATATATTTATATGTCAACTACAAAGCACCCACGCCTTCTCACCGCCGAAGAACTGGATCGGATTGCTGGTCGATTCAAAATACTCGGTGAGCCGATGCGGCTGCGCATTCTGCAGGCTGTTTGCAAGGAACCGCGGAGCGTGAACGAGATTGTGACGACCGTCGGGTCCACCCAGGCAAATGTCTCCAAGCACCTTGCGTTGCTGACGGCCGGCGGCGTTCTTGCCCGTCGCAAAAACGGCCAATGTGTTTACTACGCTGTAAAAGACAAAATGGCCGTGAAGCTGTGCGAACTCGTCCATGCCGAACTCTCCGCCAAGATCCCAAGATGACCCATGCGTGGCGTAGCGAAGTTCAGGCGATTCGCAAGCAACCGGCAAGTCATTCCCGCCCGGAACTTGTTCCCGGAGACATCATTGCCTTGGTGGCAGACGCTCGCGTTTTCGCCAAAGCCCAGCGAAGCGTCAGCGCTCGACCTTGGCCAAGTGGCGCCCAATTTTGTGCTGACCGACCAGGACGGACAGACGATTCAGCTTCAGGATTATCGCGGACAGGCGGTGATGGTGACGTTCATCTTCACGCGCTGTCCACTGCCGAACCATTGTCCGCTGATGTCCTGTATCCAACATTGCGAGATGCGTGAGGGCTTTGGCGGGGACATTTCGGGGACGTTTTTGATGCACTCAAGTGCATCCCGATGCGTCTTGGTGGATGTCGGCCAGTTTGCGAAGACCCCTGCAAAATATGCAATTCCCTGTATGCGATACAGTTGCGTTTCGATGTCCCGGTGGGTTCAAATCCCTGTTGCAGATAAAGGTGGAATTGCCGCTTAGAGTCACGTAGGGTGAGGGAAACCCACCCTACGTGACTTTAAGTCATCCCCACGTTGGCGTGTATCGTAAGTCAATCTGGCGCAGTTCATTACGCATTTTGATTCCTTGACGATTTCTGCGTGTTGCTCCTAAATTCCCGCATTGGAATGAGCACGTTGTGTAAAAACCGGTCCTTAGCGAAGTACACGCAGAACTGTCTTGACCCGCTTTGCCTGCCGGGCGCTTCGGGTTCTCGCCACGTACCTGGTGGCTTTGCCTCCGGCGCCCAGTGCGACAAAGCGTGCCCAGATTGTCTCGGGCATGGGAAGGTTGGAGCAGAATGACCGCGGACCAAATGACGCTGACTTGTGTGCGTCTACCCGCACGACTGGACGTCGGCCAGAGCGCGGCGCTGCTGGGCTTCGCGACGCACGACATCGCCGTCCTAGTAAGCGAGAAACTCCTCAACCCGCTGGGCAAGCCTTCGCGCAACGGCCATAAATTTTTCTCCTCGGCTGAACTGGTCGCACTGGCGGAAGATCGGAAGTAGCTCGACAGGGCGACCAAAGCCGTGTCGCTGCACTGGAAAACCAAGAATCACAGGCATCACATGCTGGAAAGTGCGGCCTGATGCGCCTAGGTGTCTGACGCCGCCGAAACGGACGGGCGCAACCGTCTTGCCTCGAACTTCTCCCGGGCCGCGTCCGCTTCGTATTGCTCCAAAGGCGGGCAGGCGACGATTACGCCCTTGGCGTACGCCTCGTGAACGGCACGGGCGCTGTGTTCCAAGGCGGCCTGCGCCCAACGTTCGGGGTACCCGCTGTCCTTCGCCCGCTGGGCCCAGGCATATCGGTACGAATGAAGAGTCACTCCTTGAATGGCCAACAGCCTGCAACGCCTGCGGAATTCCCCGGCCCGGTCCGTTGCTTTGGCTTGGCTCCATTTGGGGAATAACGGCCCCTCGGAGGGCAACTGTTGCAGGACTGTGTCTAGGCGGGAACCAATCATCAGAGAGGCCGCTTGTCCGGTCTTGTGCCTGCGATAGGCGATCGTGCGAGCGTTCCAATCGATGTCCTCGGCTTGCATGTCGGCGGCGTCCAATTGCGAAGCCCCCGTCTCCCAAAGGAGCTCGTAGTAGAGTCGGCGCTCCTGGTTTTTCTCGGTGGAGACGATCCGCCCGTGCTCGTCCCACGTGATGGCGCGCTTTGGTTTTGAACAAACACTTGGCCAGAGTTTGGATGCCAGGACCGGCCACGGCAACCATCCGAGCCCAACCGCCAAGTTGTGGAGTCGGCGCAAATAATGGTTGGTCGAAGCTGTGCCCGAATGCAGCACGGTCATAAAATGTTCGCTCGTGGTTTCGACGAGCGGATGAGGTCGAAGTCCTTGCTGCGCAATGCGCGCTGGCAGCGGGTCTGGCTCGCCTGGCAGCCATGCGAAGACAGTTCGTCCATGACCTCGGCCCACGTGCGTTTGACCATCTTGGGATCGTGCGTCGCCAGGTAGGCGCGGCCAACGACCAAACTCAGCATGGGCATCGTTACGGCCTCGTTCTTGGCATCTCGTGAGCGTTCCGCCGTCCGCCTGTCCGTGGTGTGGAGGCTCTCCTGCTTGTGCGTGGTCGAATCTTCAACGTAGTTGGTTCGCCCGCTTTTGAATAACCAAAACCGTTTTTTCTTTGCTGTCCTTTTCGACACTAACGGACGCGAGGCATTTCTCGTTAGGGTTTACTGGGAGGGTGGGGCAGGGGTACGTGCGAATTCTCGGGGAGTAGCACCCCGCCGCACGGTTCCCTGGCAGTTTCCCTGACAGTTGGGCCCTCTTGACCCACCCAGAAGCACAACCCCCGTTGCGGCGCAGCGGGTTTGAAGTTGGCTCCCCAGGTAGGGCTCGAACCTACAACCTAGTGATTAACAGTCACTCGCTCCACCATTGAGCTACTGGGGAACCGGAAAATGCACCCGCTTTATATAGACGGAACGCCCAATTTCGTCAACTGTTGCCGCGCGGTTCGATTCGCCGCCATTTCACGAGGGGGGCAGGGGTCGTCCGGGAAAAGGCGGAGGCAGCCTCAGACAATTTCCTAAACAAAGACCGGCAATGTGCCCGATGGCGGGGTTTCGGCAATGCGTTTACGCTTTTGCCGACAGCATTGGGTCTGCACTCGTGATGAGATCACGGGTCAAGTTGATCCAGGAACGAACCTAAACCAGCGGAGGTAGAGATGAATGCGAGAATGAGACGATTGAGTTCTGCGGCCTGTATTACTGCGGTGACCGTATTGTTGCCCGTGGCAGTGACGATGTTATCGGGGTGCGCCAGCACGTCCACGCGGGAGAGCACGGGGGAATACGTCGATGACTCCACCATCACCGCCAAGGTGAAAGCCGACTTGGTCAAGGACCCGGTCGTGAGCGCCCTGCAGGTCAGCGTGGAGACGTACAAAGGTGTCGTTCAACTGAGCGGATTCGTGGACACCAAGGAACAATCGGATCGGTCCGAACAGATTGCGAAAGGTGTCGCGGGCGTCCAGTCCGTCAAAAACAACCTGGTTGTCAAGACCAGCAGTTAACCGGCAGTTAGAAAAAAACGAGGGGCGTGGGGCTCAGCTTCACGCCCCGACCCAGGCAATGTCTATGGTTTGCGTGGATGCAACTGAGCGGATTGTCCGGGGCTCACAAGACGGTGACACCGAGGTCCGCCAACTCGCGACGGGCTTGTTCCGGGCTTTGATAATGGATGCCGTGCAGACCCACCGCTCGCGCGCCATCCACGTTGGCGGGGATGTCGTCGATGAAGACCGCACTGGCGGGATCGACGTTGAACTGTTTCAGAAGGACTTCATAAATGTGCCGGTCCGGTTTCATGGCCCGGACCTCATACGAGTAGACCCGCCCATCGAAGTCATGAATGAACGGGAATCGCCGGGAAATGAAATCGATGTGGATTGCGTTGGTGTTGGACAGTACGTAGCGTCGCACGCGGCCCTGGAGTTTCTGGGCCAACGCAATCATCGGTTCGTTTGGCGAGAAGACGTCCGACCAGATCAGCGCGAACTCCTCGTAGGAGCCGTCGAATCCCACGTCGCGGCTGACCGTGTCAAAGAATTGCTGCTTGGAGGTTTCGCCCCGTTCCAGTTGGACCGCGAACGGCGTCGTCATGAAATAATGGTCGATCTCCCCGCGCGATTTGCCCACACGCGTGCACAACCGGTTGGCGGCGATCTGCCAATCATAAAACAACAGGACGATGCCCAAATCAAAAATCACCGTGTCGATTGTTTTCATAAGCGTCCCAGGAGATGTTCGACCCAGCGGCCCGCCTCGGCCATCGTGCGGCCGACCGTCACGAAACCGTGATTACGCATGACGACAATCTTCTGCCACTCGAGCACCTTCAGAATTTCCGCGGCCAGCTCGGCGGTGCCGTACGGTTGCTCGTGTTCAGTGACGGGCAGACGGAGGCTCGAGGCCTGGTCCAGAACGCGCTGGCTGTGACCATGGAACACCGCGTTTACGTCCGGTCGCGCGGCGTAAATGGCCGCATGCATCATGCTTTCGCTGGATGGCTCGTGCCCACCCGCCACGGTCAACTCGCGATTTGCGAGATCAGCGCGCAGCACTTCGACGAATTCTTCCGGTGTGATCGATCGCAAGTCTCCCGCGGCGCGGTTGATCATGAATCCCCCGGTGGTGCGGAAACTGAGGTTGCCCACGGTGTCACCCACGATGCCCGAACGCCCGCAGTGGTGGCACCAATGGATCAGTTCCGCAATGCGCTCATCCCGGGGCGGCTCGCGCCGGGCGAATACGGTGTGGAATTTCGTGCCGGTGTAGACTTCAGCCATGACGAAGCGTGGGTGTTCGATCGAAGAACGTGCGGAGGTTGCCGGGTTTGACAATCCCTTTTTCCGTGATGATGCCGGTGATGTAGCGGGCGGGCGTAACGTCGAAGGCGGGATTTGCCGCTGAAGATTTGCGCGGGGAAATCCGCACCCGTTGCAAGCGGCCGCGAGACGTTGCGCCATGCACGTAATGCAGTTCCTCCTCGTCCCTCAACTCGATCGGGATCTTGTCGCCACTGGGACAGGCTGCATCGATTGTCGACGTCGGCGCGGCCACGTAAAACGGGATGCCATTCTCATGGGCCAGCACGGCTTTTTGATAGGTGCCGATTTTATTGGCCGTGTCGCCATTGGCGGCGATCCGGTCGGCCCCGACGATGCACAAATCCACCTCGCCGCGTTGCATGTAAAATCCGCCGGCGTTGTCGGCGATGATTTTGTGCGGCACGCCCTCCTGCAAAAACTCCCAACTTGTAAGATTGGTTCCCTGGTTGCGGGGCCGCGTTTCGTCCACCCAGACGAACACCTTCCGCCCGTTGCGGTGCGCCAGATAAATCGGCGCGGGCGCGCTGCCCCAATCCACCAGCGCCAGCCAGCCCGCGTTGCAATGCGTCAAGACACGGGAACCATTCTTGATCAGCGGCAAACCGACCTCTCCGATTCGGCGGCCGCGCCTGGCGTATTCATCCGCGATGGTTTCCGCCTCGTCCATGGCGGATGCGCACGCCATGTCCACGTCGTCGGCTTCCTCGACGCGCGCTGCCACGCGGTCGAGCGCGTGCTTCAGGTCGGCGGCGGTTGGACGGGTGTGGAGAAGGGTGGTGTAGGCTTTGCGAACGGAACCGGCGAATGTTCGCCATCGCGACGACCGCGCTGCTTCCAAACAGGCTTGGGCGAGCCCGTAGGCCGCCGTGGCGCCGATGGTCCCCGCGCCGCGCACGATCATCGTCTTGATGGCGTTTGCCGTGTCGCGATGGTTGCGCAATCGACGCAATACAAACCGATGGGGAAGGAGTGGCTGGTTGATCACCACCACGTTCCGTCCTTCCATCCAAACCGCGCGGTAATCTTTGCCCCGGACTTTCACAAAGCCAGTTTAACTGCCAAACCTAAACACGACAAGTCCATGCATTGGGCCTAGATTTTTCTGCGCCCCTCCAGCGCGCGGGAGAGGGTGACTTCGTCCGCTGCTTCCAACGCGCTGCCGGCGGGAAGTCCCAATGCAATGCGGCTGACCGATGTGCCGAGTGGCTTCAACTGCTCGCCGACATAATGGGCCGTCGCTTCGCTTTCCACATCCGCGCCCAGCGCCAGGACCACTTCGGCGGGCTTTTCCTTCTTCACGCGCTCCACCAGCGCCGCGACGCGCAATCGTTCCGGCCCAATCCCATTCAGCGGTGAAATCCTGCCCATCAACGCATGGTAGACGCCCTGAAACGCACCCGTGCGCTCCAACGAGAGGATATCGCCGGGGCCTTCAACCACGCAGAGGATGGACTGATCGCGGCGCGGGCTTTGGCAAATATCGCAGGGATCAGTTTCCGTGTAGTTGCCGCAACGCGAACAGTTGTGGATCTTGAAGTCCGCTTCGAGGATCACGTCGGCGAGCGATTGATTCGTGTCGTGTCCGGCTTTCAGCAGATGCAACGCAATACGTTCCGCGCTGCGCTTGCCGATGCCGGGCAGCCGCGCCAGCTGGCCGATAAGATTTTGAACCGGCTTGGGATAATCCACAGCGCTCTTTTATCGGTTTCACCGCGCAAAAACAAGCAGGCAAAGCAATGTTTCCGGCTGAGGAGCCAGAAGTCACTCCCACCGGCCAAGAGTCAAACACCCAGGCGCAGACAGCCAACTCGGGTCGCGGGGGAAGGTTCAACCGAAGAGGAAGCAACGAAGGCTCGGAATGTTCACCTCGAATCGCTTCGAGTCCAGTGGAGGAACCTTTAATGGGAGACCCCTTTACCGGCCAGTCCGATCATTCATCATTTCAAAGAACGCGGGCTGACGTGCCCGGCAATTCCTGCCGGTTTTTGAGGCTCCAGCAGCCCCGTCGGCCTCAAACAAAATTTTTCTACTTACATTAGGTTACATTAGCTTACGCTAGGTTCCCGGGCCGGCCCATCGCCGTCCCCGCCTCTCAATTCTGAGAACAACGCACTCATCTTCATCGTCCAGAAGTATGTACACCGCATACCCAGTTGTCAACAACAATTCTCTGTGAATATCGTCTTGCAGCCCTGCCATTCTGCGCCGTCTCCGCTGTTGCCGCGCTTGCTGAGCCGAGTCGGACGAGACGCAGCGCTGTCGTGTGCGCTGCAACCGCGGGCCGCATTCGTCGTCCCGCTGTTTCCGCCCCTCTCTCGCCCCCGTTGTCATTAAAGCGCCTTCCGCAAGGTCCGACGCGGCAAACTCGGCGTCGTGGATTCCATCTTTTACGGGAAGCAGATGTGAAGGGGCGGGGCAGGGAACGATCTGTTAAGAGTCGAGCGGTGATTCCTTCGACTACGGGAAAGATTTACAGACTATAGGGTTGACCCCGTTCACTGATTATTTATTTTACGACATGTTTCAGAATTTCGCTGGTCCGTAATCCGATCATCATAGCTGCTGCAGCCGTATCGATATCGGGAATCACTGGACAGATGGAGTTATCCGCCACAAAAACGTTCTTTGTGCCATATACCAGTGTGTTGCCATCCACCACGCCGCCGGCGTTCAGGGGAGCCATTTTACAGTGGGAGGTAAAGTGGTGCGGATCCAGTGAAAGATTGCTGTTATTTTTCACGTACGCCTCAACGACGGCATCGTCATAACCGGAAAGGATGACGGCGTTAATAGGGTCGCTGAGAATGGGTTTATAGTAAGGGGAAGGGGCAATGATGGCCAGTTGGTCCATCAGATTGTGAAGATAGACTTCGACGGCACTCTTCATATTCTCCAGGTCGGCAGGATTTTGGTAAAAGCCGTCGTCGGCAGCGGCGATCTGAAAGGAGTTGTCGCTTTGGATGGTGACGCTGCCCGTACTCTGAGGGTTCAATAGCT
>CAZAQZ010000122.1:0-7783 GCA_964487175.1 uncultured Verrucomicrobiota bacterium
CTCACCACCTTCAACTTCACCACAGGGGGGTCACGATGTACCTGTAGCTTCCCAAGCTCTTCCCGTTTTCGAATTGCCAACCAAATACCCGTCCTCTAGACTGGCCCTTGTTGGGCGCACGGGTTCCGTTAACTTTCGATGGAGGTGGAGGATGAACCGCAGATTGAACTTCAAACTGATTTTCCAGCGATTATCGGCCGCAGCATTTTGCCTGTTACTGACCACGTCCGCTGCGGTGGCGGCCGGACAGAAAAAAATTGTCGCTGTTTCCCGCTTCGAAAACAAGACCTCGTGGAAGGGGCAGGTTTCGCTCGACGACGGCATGGCCGATCAATTAACCGATGCGTTGATGCAGAGCGGCCAGTTCATCGTATTGGAACGCCAGACGCTCAGCGATGTCACCGCCGAACAAGATCTTGCCTCCAGCGGACGTGCTGCAGCGTCGAAGTCAGCTCAGACCGGGAAACTCACCAGCGCCCAAATCCTCGTCAAGGGAACGGTCACCGAATTTGAAAGCGCCAGCGCCGGGAGTGGGACGGGCGTCGGGTTTGGCGGATTCAACATTGGCAACAACCGTCAGGAAGCGCACGTCGGGTTGATTATCCGGCTGATCGATACGACAACCGGGCAGGTGCTGGATTCACAGCGCGTGGAAGGCAAAGCTGCTTCCGGCGGAGTGAAATTCGGCATGGATGTGGCCGGTGTCGATTTCGGTACGGGAGCTTTCAAGAAGACGCCGCTGGGCAAGGCGACGCAAGAGGCGATCGACAACGCCGTCAATATCATCGCCTCCAAACTTAAGGGGCTGCCATTCGAGGCGCGGGTTATCAAGGTCGATGGCGACGACATTTACGTGAGCGGCGGCGAGCGCACCGGCATGGCGGTGGGCGACGTGTTCATGGCCTACAGCGTGGGGCAGGCGTTGGTTGATCCCGACACCGGCGAACAGCTCGGCGCGGAGCAAAAGAAACTTGGTACTGTCAAGGTGTATGAGGTGCAGGAAAAATTCGCCAAGGCCAAGGCTGACGCGGCTATCACTGGACTCAAGGCCGGTGACATCGTCAAATCTCAATAGACTTGCTTCCACTTGAAAGGAAAGATCATGCGAACATGTTTCTTCGCCCTCATTGTGTCGTTGGGCGTCGGCGCCCTCACGGGATGCGAAAGTGCCAATCAAGGCGCCAAACAGGCGGGCGAACCCGTCGGTCAGACGGCGCGCACGCCGGGCTCGTTCATGGAAGGCGCCGCCGCGGGAACCGCGGGCCAGCCCTCCCCGAATCCCTACAACCGCTGACGCGCCGCGATGCGGTCTGCCGTGAAGTGGATTTCTATCCGCCAATCCGGCGGCGGTTTTGCAGCGTACTTGATTGATGGAGGGACAGCCCGGATGATCGTCTCGTTTAGATTCAGCCTTCTTGGATTGTGTTTGCTTGCCTGCACATCGAGTGTTCTTGCAGACGACGTTCCCGATAGCGTCAACATTTCCAAAGCCCGCGAGCATGCAGGTAGACAATTGTTTACCTGGGTCGCGTGGTCGGACGAGGCGTTCGCCCGAGCCAAACGCGAGCATCGCTTCATCATTCTCGATTGTGCCGCCGAATGGTGTCACTGGTGCCATGTGATGGATGAAACCACGTACATGGACCCGGAAATCGGCCGCATCCTTAGCAACCGCTTCGTGGCCATCAAAGTGGACATCGATACACGGCCCGATCTCGCCGAACGCTATGGCGATTGGGGCTGGCCCGCGACGGTGATTTTCTCGCCGGACGCGGAGGAGTTGGGCAAGTTCCGCGGCTACCTCGCGCCGAACGAATTGAAATCGGCGCTGGCTGACATCGAGAATGTGAATCCGAAAAGCGCGGTCCGAACCGCCGCCGATCCGAGCGCCCCGATTGATGCCCTTGGCTGGGTCGGCGTGCGCGTCACCCGCGACATGGATGAGTGGTACGACCCAGTCGAAGGCGGTTGGGGTCGTCGCCAGAAGGCGCCACTCGGGGCAAACGCCGAGTTCGAGCTTCGCCGTGCCGCGCATGGCGATACCAACGCGCTGAAGCGGGCCACGTTCAGTCTCGACAAACAGCGCGCGCTCATTGATCCGGTTTGGGGTGGTATCTGCCAGTATTCCGCCTCGACCAACTGGGATGAGCCGCACTTCGAGAAACTCATGACATATCAGGCGGCGAACATCACGGCCTGCGCACGCGCATATGAGGCCACGAGTAATGAGACATTCCTGGCAGACGCGCGGAAGATGGACGGCTACATTGCGAACTTTCTCACGTCGAGTAACGGGACGTTCTTTGCGACGCAGGACGCCGACCTCAACGCGCACGAGAAGGACAAACAATTTGTGGATGGTCACACATACTATGCGCTTGACGACGCAACGCGGCGCGCTCTCGGCATCCCGCGGATCGACACGCGGGTGTACGGACGGGAAAACGGACTGGCTATCGCAGCGCTTTGCACTCTGTACGAAGCAACGCGCGACAAAGCAGTGCTGGACCGGACGCGTCGTGCCGCGGACGCGATCCTCGCCTCGCATGTCGCCGATGACGGCAGCGTGTGGCACGATGCGACGAGAAAAGCCGGCCCGTTCTATCTTGCCGACGCCGCCGCATTCGGCTGGGGTCTGGTCTGCCTTGCGGAAGCGACCGGTGACGCAGCGTATCGCGAGAAGGCGATTAAGGTTGGAGAAGCCATTGTGAAGAACTTTCTAAATGAGAGCCCCGACGATGCCCCGCACGGATTGTGGGACCATACGGTTGATCCGAATGCAGTCGGTGTGTTCACACGCCGGCAGCAACCGTTTGAGGACAATGTTCAGGCAGCGCGATTTTTCGTGCACCTAAACAAACTCACCGGCGATGCCGTTTGGAAACAGCGCGCATCACAAGTCCTTGGCGCGGTCGCCACGCCCCATACGCTGGACAATCAAGGCCGCATGGTAGGCGACTTCCTTCTTGCACTCGACGACAGCGGTTTGTTTCCGTGGTGAAACACCAGTCATGGCACGCAATGTCGAAATAAAGGCCCAAGTTCGTGATCTCGCTGGACTTTATGTGCGCGCGCAGAAGATCGCCACCGACGGGCCTATCGAATTGGTGCAGGATGACACGTTCTTCAATTGTCCCAATGGCAGACTCAAACTTCGAATGTTCTCTGATTCAGCAGGTGAACTGATCTTTTACCTGCGCCCTGATTCGCGAGGACCGAAGGAATCCCAATACCTCATCACTGCGACGTCATCACCCTTGGAGCTTAGAGAAACTCTGGCCGAAGCGCTCGGCGAGTGCGGCCGGGTACGAAAAAGAAGGACCGTCTTCCATGTGGGTCGCACAAGGATTCATTTGGACGAGGTGGAGGGCCTCGGTGCTTTCATGGAACTCGAAGTAGTCTTGTCCGAAGGCGAAACCGTTGCGGAAGGCACGGGCGTGGCTCATCGAATTATGGATGCACTGGGTATTTGTGATGAGGATTTGATAGACAAGGCGTATATCGACCTTCTCAAGGAAGGCAGAGGCGATGGGGTGTAAGTCACAAGTAACCATTTTACAGCATCTTGCGATTTCATTTTCGTTGTCTGATGTCCATAACTGGCTCTTGCCGCCTTCCAAACGGTGTCCTAACCGGTAACGGGTCAATTTGCGTGAAAAACCTGGTATAACCGGCTCCTCGGCGGCACATACCTTGCTTTTCTTTGATTCGGCGGAAAAACAAGGATGTGCACAGCTAGAAAAACTTGGGCTGTTGGCCTTTGTGTACTTGTCTGGCTCGTTTCGGCGTTGACGGCAAACGTCCGCGCGGACGGAGTTTCAGACCTGAAGGAACAGTTGCGCCAACTCCAGGAGCAGAACAGTCAGCTCCAGCAGCAATTGCTCAAGCAGCAGCAAACGATCGACAATCTCAGTCGCCGATTATCCGACGTGGAAGGCGCCAATCAAAAGCGCGGCGAAGAGATCGGTTCGCTCAAGGCACAAGTTGACCAGCAGGCGCCGGCTTCCGCTGAGCCGGCCAAATCGCTCTCGACGGGCAAACTCATCCTCAGCGGTGAAGGCGGCGTGGCGTTCTTCCAATCGGGCAGGGATGGTGCATTTCCCCAACCGGAATTCCGGGTGGACGAAGCGCGGTTGTTTCTGGATGCAAATCCTTGGGATGATACGTACTTGTTCGCCCAACTGGATCTGTTCACGCGCGAGCAGTTTGATGATAACGTTCATCTCGCCGAGTTGTATGTCGATTTCGAGGACGTATCGCGGTTGTGGAACCAGGACCGGTTGCTGAGCATCCGCGTCGGTCGCATGGATATCCCATTCGGCGAGGAATATCAGCATCGCTATGCGATCGACAATCCGTTGATCGCCCATTCGCTCAGCGATATCTGGGGCATGGATGACGGCGTTGAAGTCTACGGCAAAGCCGGCAAAGTCGATTACGCGCTGGCCGTCCAAAACGGCGGTGCGTCCGGCCTGCAGGATTTCACCGCGGACAAATCCGTGATCGGGCGGGTGGGCTACGAACCGGTCAAATGGCTTCGGGTCAGTGCGAGCGCGATGCGCACCGGCGACCTGAGCGTCCAGGGTGATGGGGCGTCAGCCTTGTGGTTCGGCAATTCCTTGATCGAAGAGACGGGGCCGACAAACACCACCAGCACGTTCCGGGCGGACTTGGTGGAAGGCGACGTGCAATTGCGGTTGCCGCACGGGCATGTGAACGCGGCGGGCGGCTGCCTGCGTTACACCGACAACAACACCGCCGCCAACGATCACCGCAATGTTTATTACTACTACGTCGAGGGCGTCCAGGACATCACCGCAAAGCTCTACGGCGCGGCCCGGTTCAGTCAGATTATCGCTCCCGGCGGTTTTCCCGTGGTGGCGGACGGCGACTATGACGATTACTCCGAATCGCCGGCCAAAAACCTGTGGCGGCTCACGATGGGCGCCGGGTATCGCTTCAACGCCAACCTCGTGCTGAAGGTGGATTACTCACTCGAGCGCGGCGAAGATGTGAACGGCGAGCAGCGCGATCACGAAGACCTGTTCGCCAGTGAAGTCGCCTTCCAATTCTGAACATGAAACCATTATTCTCCATCCTAATCGCCCTGCTGCTCGGCGCGATGCAATCCAACGCCGGGACGATCGTCGGCACCGTGCGGGCACAGGGCAAGGCGGGAGCCGATCAGGATGAGGGGGGTGGCAATTACGAGAGCCGCAAGTTCAAGTTTGCCGAGCGGGTGGACTATTCCGACTTGCACGAGTTCGTCGTATACATCGACCAACCGCTTGCCGAAAAACCTGTGCCGCCCGACGGCCCTGTTCAGGTTGTTGTGCAAAAGGACGCCAGTTTCACGCCGCATGTGTTGCCGCTGGTGGTGGGAACGACAGTTTCATGGCCCAATCACGACGAGATTTATCACAATGCCTTTTCCTATTCAGAGGCGAAGCCGTTCGATTTGGGGTTGTATTCCTCGAAGGATGAGCCAAAACGGATCACATTCGACAAGCCGGGGCGCATCGATGTCTTTTGCTCGATTCACAAGGACATGCACTGCATCATTCTTGTGTTGGAAAATCCGTACTATGCTTCCACCGACGCCCAAGGCCGCTTCAAGATCGCCAATGTGCCGGCCGGCACCTACAAGCTTCGTGCCTGGCACGAGCGCCTGCCGAGCCAAGTCAAGGAGATCACCGTGCCCACGAATGGCGAAGTCCCGGCGAACTTCACCCTCGGCATCACGGGGTTGCCCCAGTACTGATCACCATGCGAAACCTCCTTCCAAAATCACCGCTTCGGTTTCAGGCCAAGGTGCTGCTGGCCGTCATTGCGACCATGGCGGCGCTCGTGGTGGCGACCGTGTGGTTGGTGAACGAACGCATCGTGCATCAACTGGAAACCGATGGCGCCCAACGCCTGGAAACCGCGGAGGCCGTATTCCAGAACTCACAGAAGATTCGCGCGAATAATCTGCTGATGAGGTATCGCAATGTGCCGAATGATTCCCGGTTTAAGGCGGCCAGCCAGCTGATGGAGACCAAGACCGAGACAAAGACTTTGCTTTTTCTGCTCGGTGAGATGCTGGACGAACTCAACGCGGACGTCATCGTGTTCACGACAGCTTCGGGGAAGCAGCCGGCCAGCGTCGGTCGCAATGACTCCATCGATCTGGATCGGTTTGTCAAGGAGAGCGACGCGTCGATCAAACAAGCACTCGGCGGCCTGGCTAATGTGGACACGCGTTATGCAGGCGATCGCCTGTTCGACGTCGTATCGGTGCCGGTCAATATCGGCAAGGGTACCGTGGGGGTGCTCACGTTTGGCATCGAAATCGGTGATGCAGTGGCGCAGGAATTCCGCCAGTTAACACACAGCGAGATCGTGTTCCTGGTGCACGACCGCGTGGTGGTATCGACGCTGCTCCAAACAGACCTGAGCAACCCGGCGGGCGCTCAATTGACGACTCTCCTGGCACGAGCCGGGGACGGCACGACGAAGGAAGAGCAAGCAGTCCGCAAAGTGTTCGTGGGAGGCAAGCATTTCCTTTGCTGGGTTGGTTACTTCAATCCGTCGAACCGACGACTCGGCCCCAGTTACGTCCTGCTGTCCTCATACGAGGAACCGCTGAACACACTGCGGGGGACGCAGCGTATGTTGCTCTTGGTGGGAATTACGGGCGTGTTTCTGGGCAGTGTGCTTGTGTGGATGCTGGTGCGCAAGATCAGCCAGCCATTGCGTCAATTGCGTGACAGTGCTGAAGCCGTTGGCCGGGGAGACTTTTCGCAGCGAGTGGCGGTCACGTCGCGGGATGAATGCGGTGAACTGGCCGAAACATTCAATCGCATGATGCAGAACATCGAGGCTTCGCGCAGCCAATTGGAAAACACGGTCGAAACGTTGAAGACCACCAAGGCCCAACTGACCCAGAGCGAAAAACTCTCAGTGATCGGCGAGTTCGTCGCAGGTGTCGCGCACGAATTGAACAATCCGCTGGCCTCGGTGATCGGTTTCGCGCAATTGCTGCAGCGCTCCCATTTCGAGCCGCACCAGCAGCATTATCTCGATCGCGTGGCGCGCGAGTCCGTGCGTTGCCAGAAGATCGTGCAGAACCTGCTGAGCTTCGCGCGGCAGAGCCAGCCCGAGCGCAAGCCCGTCGACGTCAACCAACTCGTCAAGGCGTCACTGGAAATCCTGGACTACCAGCTCCGCACCAGCAACATCGAGGCCACGACCGATTTGGACGAATGTTTGCCGTTGGTCACGGGAGACTCCCACCAACTCCAGCAGGTTTTCGTGAACATCATTAACAATGCCCGGCAGGCCGTGGAGGCGCACCGACCCAACGGCTGGCTCCGCATCACCACACGGGTGGTGGACAACAGTGTGCACATCTCATTTTCCGACAACGGCCCGGGCATTGATGAGTCGAATCTCGCGAAGGTCTTCACACCGTTCTTCACCACCAAGGAGGCGGGAAAGGGGACGGGGTTGGGCCTGAGCCTCTGCTACGGCATCATTCAGGAACACGGCGGTACGATCCGTGTCTCCAGTAAACTCGCCGAGGGCGCGACCTTCGTCGTGGAACTTCCCGCCGGGAAGGAACTCTACCTCGAGGAAGCCGATGTCGTCGCGCCGGAACCGACGGCCCAGTTGCAGGTCAAGGGGACTGGCAAGCGCATCCTCGTCGTGGACGATGAGGAAGCCTTGCGTGATTTGATTTCCGAAGTACTGACGGCGGACGATTACGATGTGGACACCGCCTGCGACGGCGACTCGGCCCTGC
>CAZAQZ010000123.1:0-7783 GCA_964487175.1 uncultured Verrucomicrobiota bacterium
CCAACAATCTCGTGGCCGGACAACTCTCGCTGCCGCATATCGAGAGGGCTGAGGACGACAACTGGCCGTTGTTCACCGCCCCGCCGACTGATTGGGAGCAATTCCTCAAAGCCCGCGCCTACGACACGAATGCGTTCCCCAACACCCACATCTACGTCCTCAAACGGCACGCCGCCATTCCGAAGAAGGAATCGCCAAGCCATTAGAGTGCCGGCAACCGAACCAGTCGCTACTACACGAACGCCAGCTTCTTGAAGTCGCTGCCGAGGATGGGTTGGGATTTGGTGCCGAGCCAGTTTTCGAGCACCGTGGAATACACAGTGCGGAAGTCGGTGTGGAATTTCAGGTCGCCGTGGTCGAGTTGGTCGGCGGCAAGACTCGGGTGCTCGCCGTAGAGGCCGCCCTTGATGCGGCTGCCAAACACAAACATCGGCGCGGCGGTGCCGTGGTCGGTGCCGTTGCTCGCGTTTTGCGCGACGCGACGCCCGAATTCGCTGAACGTCATCGTCAGCACGCGGTCATTGTTGCCTTGTTTATCGAGGTCGTTGTAGAACGCGTGCACGCCCTCGGACAACTCCGTCATCAACTTGTCGTGGGGTCCCTGTTCGTTGGCGTGCGTGTCGAATCCGCCCATCGACACGTAGAACACGCGCGTATCAAGTCCGCCGGCAATCATCTGCGCCACCAACTGCAATTGCCGGCCCAAGCCCGTCGCCGGGTAGGTCTGGCCGCCCTTGTACTTCTTGGTAATGTCGCGAATGCGATTGGAACTGACCTCGGCGTTCATCGCCACACGCGAAAGGAAATCCAGCCGCGCGACCTGCGGGTCGCTCAGGTTGGCCGAGACGACATGGTTGAGTTGCTCAAAGATGGCGTCCTGGCGCCCGGCCTCGAAGTGTTCGTCGGTCAGCGGCATCCAACGGAATGAATCAGGGCTGTCCAACGAGATGGCCAGGCCACGATGTGATTTCATCGCCAGCGGCATCATGTTGCCGATGTTCATGCCGCCCATCGGGTTGATCTGGTCGGTCTTCGGGCTGCAACCCGGGCAGGTATTGTCGAGATAGCGGCCCAGCCAGCCAAACTCCACGGTCTTGCTCTGCGGATCGGCGGTGTGCCAGATTTCCATCGAACGGAAATGGGAGCGGTCCGGGTTCGGATACCCGACACCCTGAACGATAGCCATGTGCCCCGCATCATACAGTTCCTTGAATCGTGTCAGGTTCGGGTGCAGGCCGATGAGATCGTTGATCTTCAGCACATTATCCTTCGCAATGCCGATGGTGGTGCGCGCCTTGTAATACTCGTCCATCGTGTAAGGAACAACGGTGTTCAGGCCGTCATTGCCGCCGCCCATTTGGATGACGACGAGGATACGATCGTCCGGCAGGCCCGGGACGCTCTTCGTCGGCGCGTTGGACACGATGGTGTCCAGCGCCAGCGCGGTGCGTGTCAGGAAAAACGGCGCGGTGGTGCTGGCCGCAAGAAATAACACACCCTTGCGCAGGAACTCGCGGCGCGTTTGCAGTGATGGATTGTAGTTCATGGGTCCCTCAACACAACTGATAACAGGGCATGCTCATGATCAAATGGGCGACGCGCGTGGCGCGTTCGCTGACGGGCGTGGTTTGGGCCTGATCGACCAGCCATTGGCGGGCGCGACTGTCGAGCTTGGCCATCAACAGACGGCCGATCAATGAATCGGCCAGTTGGCCCGGGTCGGAGGCCACCTCCTTGGGGCAGAATTGCGCCAGACTGTTAGTCGGCGTGCCGAACCGCGAAAGTTGAAAGCGGCGCGCTTGCACCGTTTTGCCGCGGGGCGCGCCGCCGCTGAACGGGATTTCGCCACTGAGCAGGTACGCGGAGAGATTGTAGCGCTCCAGCAGCGTGGTGGTGTTGATCCACGTTTCGCCGCCGTCCCAGCCTTTGACGTTGGGTGGCTCCAACAGGTCCTGCCCCAGTCCGCGCAGGGCGATGGCCAGCGCCTTTTCGTTGACGGTGACGCCCAACAGGCGGCAGGCGCCAACGACGAGTTGCGCCGGGCTCTTGATCTGGGCGCGGAAAGCCTTGGTCGAATAAAAATATTCCGACGAGAACAGCGTTTGCAGGAACGGTTTGAAATCGTATTTGTTCCCGCGCAGCAGCGCCGCGTATTCCTCGACTGCGTCAGGCTCCGGATGGTCACTGACGAAAAACCGCAACAGCTTGGTCGCCATGAATCGCGCCGTGCAGGACTGCTGCAAGATGACGTCGATGACATCCGTGCCGTCCAAATCGCCGACGCTCTGCAGAAATGTCTTGACGCCGCTGTCGTGCTGGCGATCGTTGAAGACGAAGTCGTCGCATTCGAACGACCAGCCCGTGAAGGCGCGCGCCGCCGATTTCACATCGTCCTCGGTGTAATTGCCAATGCCCATCGTGAACAGTTCCATCAACTCGCGCGCGTAATTCTCGTTCGGATGCTGTTTGTGGTTGGTGTTATTGTCGAGGTAGCGCAGCATCGCGGGATCGCGGCTGATGCCGAGAAGCAGATCGCGGAAGTTGCCGAGGCAGTTCTTCCGAAGGAATTCGTTTTGCATCAGCATGTGGCGGGCGCTTTTGACATCGGTGGTGCTGCTGGTAAAGTGCCCGTGCCAGAACAGGGTCAATTTCTCCTGCAGGGGCCGCTTGGTCTGGATCATCCGCCGGATCCACCAGGCCCGGAGTTCGTCCATGGCCTCGTTGTTCGCCCGTTCGAGTGCCTTCAGTTTCTCGCGGCGCTCGTCGGCGGGCAGACTGGCAAACTGGCCCTTCTGCGGGGTCTCGGGCGTTTCGGGCGGCGGAAGGCTTTCGTCAACGCGCTGGAAATTGATGAGATAATCGACCGTCCGATCCATCCCCCACCCAACCGCTTGGTCGATGTCTTCCGGGGAAGGGCCAAACGTCGCGCGGTTCAGCAAGTGGCCGGCAAGGGTCCTATTCCAGGGATTATCCGGAGTGGGGCTGAATTGGCTTAACACGCTCATTGCGACCCTCAATTAAACATCATCCTATATAAACACGTCCGGGTTGAAAAAGTTGCTCTATTCTGTTATAGAGGACGAAACTTTCTGGGGCCATGACAAACCAAATGATAAGGCGATCGATCGTCACTTTCAACCTGGGTCTGGCGTTGCTGACCATCGCGTCCGTCCGGGGAGATATCGTCCAGCTTAATTCAGGCCAGCAGGTCAACGCCAGCGTCACCGCGTTCAGCAACACCATGTTTGAGGCCAGGACAGAGAAAGGTGACCTCGCCCGGTATCCGGCGACCGACGTCAAGCGCATCTATTTCGAAGCGCAACCCACGCGAGCGAGGCTGGAGACGCGCCAGAACGGCACCGTGGAGGGGGCGGTCCTCGTGTTCGAAAACTCCGCCTTCATCATACAGGACTTCAAGGGCGCGCAACAGGAAGTCGCCGCGGAACAGGTCGATGCCGGGCGCTTCGGCAAGGACGTGGTTATTGGCGTGGAGGTCATCACGCATGGCGATTATGTGGACGTGACCCACAATCTCGTACCGGGCAAGATCACCGTGGTGGATTTTTACGCTGACTGGTGCGGCCCCTGCCGGATGGTGACACCGTACCTGGAGAAACTGGTCAACGACGACCGCGACATTGTACTGCGCAAGGTGGACATCGTGAACTGGACCTCGCCGGTTGCCAAACAGTATGAGATTACCGCGATCCCACGCGTGGACATTTACGATCGCAAAGGAAAACTTGTCGGAGACATCACCGGTGTCGACACCGCCCAGATCCAGCAGTACGTCAATCAAGCCAAGAACGGCGACACCGCGCAGAAATAGGCGCGGTTGATCACTCCCTGAATCAGTCCATGACGCAACGGGAAACCCTATACGTCGCCGCACATGCGGAGTTTCCCGATTCGGAGCCGCTGGGCGGAGGGAAGGCGGTTGCTGATTACCTGATCCGTGAGTGGCGTGAGCAAAAGCCGTTCCCTTTCACCGTGTTGAGTCCGCGGTCGTTGAAGTTGTCACTCCCAAAAGCGCTGGCGGATATGAGCGAACTGGAGTATGCGCGATTCTGCCGTCAGTTTGAAGCGGCGGCGACCGCTGAGATTCTGAAGCGCGATCCCCGCGACTGCGTCATCCTCTGCAACGATATCAGCGAAGGACCGAACTTTGCGGAGTTGGGCGCGCGCGGATATCGCATGGTCACCATTTTTCATGTTGATGTGGTGGAGTTTTTCACCAAATTCTATGTGCGCAACTTGGTTCCGGCGCATGTTCTCGCACGATGGCGTTGGTTTTGGGTCATGCCATACGTATTGCGGCTGGTGTTTCAAAAACAATCCGAATGCGTCCGTTGGAGCAAGCGACTTGTTGTCCCTTCATCTCCAATGCGCGATACGATTCTGCGTTGTTATCCGGGTTGTCCCGCGGAAAACATCGTTGTCCTGCCATGGGGCAATGTGGCCGAAACCGCCAGTGCAACTGAATTGCCGCGTCTCAACGTGAAGGACGATGAATTTGTGGTCATCACACTGAGCCGGCTCTCCCCTGAGAAGGGCATTGAGAGATTGCTGTCTGCGTTACGTCTGGTTGACGGTAACCAATACAAGCTGCGTGTTTTCATCTGTGGCGGACCTGCCTACATGCAAGGTCGCGCTTACGAGCGGAAATTGAAGGAACTCGCTCAACGAATTGAGAATGTGAAAGTGGAGTTCACCGGGCACGTGACCGGTGCACGGAAGGCCGCCCTGATGCAACGGGCCGATCTGTTTGTGTCGCCCTCGCGTCATGAGAGCTATGGACTGACCATTGCGGAAGCAATCGCAGCTGGTTGCCGTGTGATTTCCCATTCCCACTACGGCGCGAGGGGAGAAGTGGTTGATTGTTCTGACTCACGCACCCTCGCCCATGCGATTACCAAGGCAGCTTCAGAAGGCAGGACGAAAAAACTTGCCTGGGTGCCCACGGCAATGCATCAGGCACAACCGGATGCTGCATCACATAGGCTTGCGGAATTATTGATGGAGACGACGCGCGCGAATCAGTGAGCAGCCGGTTGCCTGAAGCAAACGCCTGCGTGGGAAAGACAGCGATGGTCTAGGATTCTGTGGCCGCCTCGAAGATGATCTCGAGGAATTTGATGACCTGATGCTTGATCGCGTCCTTATTGACTTCCTCCAACTTCAGGAATACCGCTGGTGGTTCAGTCTCAAGGGCGATCCGGCCCGCCGACGCGGTCAGCGCGAACTGCAGATGGTCCCGGCGAAACTGGATCAAAATGTCCGGCGCGGCCGCAGCACTTAGTTGAAATCCCGGCGGGTAGAAACGAAGACACAGCCCCTTGTTGGCTCCCTCATTCGCCTCGAACAACTCGCACTTCACTCCCTGCCCCACGAGCCAGTCTGACAATTCATGAAGACAGGGGTGGACGACAAGCTCCATCGTCCTCTCGGCCAAGGCGAGTCGCTCCTGATAGACTCTGGCAGCGCGGGCCTCCGATTCCTCTCTGGCCTTGATGGCGTCCTTGCAATTCTGGATGAGTTTTTCGACGTTCCGGTCTCTTCCCTGGGTCTTGGTTTCTTGCATCGATGCACCTCCTCTTGTTGCAGCCCCCTTGGCGTGAATTATGGGGCCAAACCCGACCGGCTTCAAGACAGATTCTGCCACAAAAAGGATTGCAATTAGCCTTGGCAAATGGTACTAATTTAGCTGTAGTTCACGGGATAGTTAGGCGGCCAGAAAGATGCGCTTATTTTTTTGGCCGGAAAAGTAAAGCGGTTTACGAAGGTGGATGACCCCTTGATGGGATTAAGGAACGCAATGAACCTCACGACGGGATTCGTTTCGCGATTGAAGCAAACACTCATTTGTTTTCTCGCCGCGCTCGCGGTAATTGTAGCTCTCCCTGGTTCGGTTCGAGCCAACACGAGCCTCCACACTTCCTGGCTCTGGCACATGCATCAGCCGATTTACTGGCCGGATCGGGCGCCAGCTAATCATTCAAGCGACCACTATCAGAACGCCTGGGACACCATTCAACTGGACAACGCTGGATTCAGCCATCCCAGTGACACCAGTTTGCCCGGCGTGTTTGGCGATGACAACCGAATCGCGGACTATCAGAACTATCCCCATGATGCGGTTGGCGGCCTTTTGGGCCTGCCCAATGCCGGCGGACAACTGAACTATTCCGGGGCGTTGATGGAAAACGTGCAGAGTTTGGCGCAGGCAGGTCAGTACTACGGCTCGACGTGGTACTCGGACAACCAGCAGGCGAACGGCTGGACGACGTCGGGCGGCAAACCGCGTATCGACCTGACCAACTTCACGTATCATCATTGCATCGCCCCGCTCGTGAGCGATGAAACGTTAATGATGGATATTCTGATCCACCAACGCCAGCAACAGATCATTTGGGGCAGTGGGGCAACCAACCAGATCTCCCGCGGCTATTTCCCCGCCGAAACATGCTTTAGCGAACACATCATCCCCACGCTCAACAAGCTGGGCATCGCCTGGAGCGTCGTGGCCAACAACCACCTGACGCGCTCCTGCTCTGATTTTGTGCTGGCTGGCCTGGGGGGTGGCGGCGAAGCCTGTGACCTGCCCAATAAAGCAGACCAGATCAATCCGGCCCAGGGTGCCGGCAATTACATCACGCGCGGTTACACCTCGCTCGGCTGCTCGCCCACTGCGGTGGCGCCGTTTGCGTTCCAAACACACTACGCACGCTATGTCGATCCCAACACGGGCGCCGCATCGACCCTCATCGTTGTTCCGGCTGACCAGTTGCTGAGTTGGGCCGACAGTTTCAACCCGTGGGCTGACAGCGGCTCCGGAGACCTGATCACACCCATCTCATCGCGCAACGATCCGACCAAGCCCGAGATCCTTCTGTTGGCCCACGATGGCGACAATGCCTGGGCGGACGGAAATTCTTATTGGGCACAATGGGCGGACCAGTTCGCCAACGACATGGCGGGTCAAGGTAATGAGCCGACCACGATCGAACAATTCCTGTCCGATTTCCCCCCCAGCCAGAGTGATGTCGTCCACGTCGAAGACGGTGGCTGGGTCTATAATCAAGGGGCGAATGATTTTGGTTGTCCCAGTTTCGTGGGCTGGAACTGGCCGCCGAGCTATTCGACCAACACCAACCCGCACAACGTCGTCGACCCCAGCATCGGCGTCACCGACAAGGGCGATGTGTGGCGCACCTACATCGCCACCGAAAATCGCGTCAAGACCGCGCAACAGATCACCAACTCCATCTCCGGTTTGTACACCAACCGCATCGACCAGATTCGCGACCCGGGCAGCTTCGGCCAGGCGCCGAATCCGGTGGAGCTCGGCTGGCATTATTACCTGGGCGGACTGGACAGCGGCTTCGTTTACTACGGTTGCAATGCAGATGAGTGCTGGCGGCCCGTGCTGGCGCAATCCAATGCCGTGCGCAATGTTGACCCCATCCTTGTTGGCAATCTTGCCCTGGATACGACGCCGCCGACGGTCTTCCTTCCACAACGCAGTCCGTGGAATCCCGGCACGACGAATTTTGGCGTCGAGTACTCCTCCAGCATCTACATCCCCAGCAACAGCGATTTCTGGGTGTGGACCTACGCCTACGATGTATCGGGAATCACCAACACGAGTTTGCACTACCGCTCCAACGGGATCGGCAATCCGCCGACGCAGGACGAATTCAAGACCTATGCCGGCGGGCCTGACACGGCGGCGTGGACGACCCTGCCGATGACCCAACGCTCCGTCGGCCCGCAGAACACCCTG
>CAZAQZ010000124.1:0-7034 GCA_964487175.1 uncultured Verrucomicrobiota bacterium
GTGGGAAACTATTCGCGGCTGATTGGCGGCTCTGTTTCTTTGTTCCGGCGGGGATCGCCCTTGCGATGGCGGTTGTTCTTTGGTTCAAGCTGGCCGATACGCCGCCATCGGTTGGCCTGCCTGAAGTCGAGGGCACGCACATGGAAGGGCCGGCGCATGAATCGCAGGCGGAGTTCAAGGCCTTCGTCATGGAGCATGTCTTCAGGAACAAGTACATCTGGCTCCTTTCCACAGCGAATTTCTTCGTGTACACCATCCGGTATGCCGTGTTCGATTGGAGCGCGACGTTACTGACCGAGGCCAAGCACATCCAAATCATGCACGCCTCAGGGATGATTGCGGGCTTCGAGGTCTTCGGATTGGTGGGCGCCTTGCTCGGCGGCTGGATTACCGACCGATTTCTCGGCGGCCGCGCCGCGCGCGCTTGTGTCGTTTATATGGCGCTGGCAGGTGTTTCAATTCTGCTTTTCTGGAAGATCCAGACGCAATCCGAACTGCTCATTACCGGCCTGCTTTGCTCCATCGGCTTTTTCGTCTATGGTCCGCAATGCCTGCTGGCCATCGCCTGCGCCAATCTCGCCACCAAGCGGGCCGCCGCCACGGCGGTCGGACTGACCAGCCTCTTTGGCTACGCCAGCACGGTGCTTTCGGGGTGGGGATTGGGGACGCTGGTCCAACATTATGGATGGGACGCGGCGTTCAAGTTCCTCCTCGGAGCCACCGTTGTCGGCACGCTATTGTTTATCGCCACCTGGACCGCCAAAGCCGACGGATATGGGAACGCGGAAGCCGCAAAATAACCTTGAAAAACAGCCCGTTTTGGCACAGTTTCTTCTTGATTACAGGGTCGCAGAACGGGTACAAACGCAGGCTTTTCCGGATGGGGAAACCGGAAGAGTAAAACACACAACTTCCACGTTACAAGGAGCGTAGAGAGTAAAAATGATTAACCGATTGTCAAAAGCAAAGTCGAATAAGGCCACGCCACAGGCGGGCAAACCGGTGACCGCATCCCGCGGCACCAAACGGAACAAGACGGCTGTCACCGCGCAGATTGAGCAATTGCATGCCGACGTCTGGACGGTGCGCCTGGCCGCGGCCACGGAACTCGGAAAGCTTGGCGGTTCCCAGGCGACGAACGCGTTGTGCGCGGCGCTGCGGGATTCCGCAGCCGAGGTGGCGTTTGGAGCAGCGGTGGCGCTCGGCGAATTGCGCGATGCGTCGGCCGTGTCATCGCTGGCGGCGGTCGTCCTGAATGCGGATGGTTTTTATGATTGGACCGTGCGCGCTGCGGCGGCGGATGCTCTTTCGAAGCTTCAGGATCGGCGCGCCTTTGATGCACTGCTCGCGTGCGTGCGCGATCGAATTGCCGAAGTCAGCCAGGCCGCGATCCGCGCGCTGGGATTTCTGGGCGATGAACGGGCGATTGATTCGCTGGTGGCAGTCGTGCGCAACCAGAACAACTATTACCTTTCGACTGTGCGCCAGACGGCTGTGGAAGCCCTCGGGCGTCTGGCCGTTCCGTCTGCGAAAGAATCGCTTCGCAGTCTTTCGGCAGATACCTATCTGGACGCATCCGTGCGCCAGGCAGCCGACACGGTCCTGGCAACAGCGAACGGCACGAACTAAATGCCGTTCTGAACATTGCGGGCCTGGCCGCCTTTGGCGGTCAGGCCTTCTTTTTTTGGGAGGCAGACCTCAGCATTCTGCGATCACTCTGTCTCCCCGGCAACTCGTTCGCTCCTTGACGGCGAGGGAGGTGGATGTTATTTCTTGCCCGAATTAACCCTGTGAGGAGAACCGATTAAATGCAAACGCTGCTTCGTGGGAAGGACTACATCGAGACGCCGGACTGGACCAAGGAAGAACTCGAGACCGTGCTGGATGTGGCAGGCGATTTGAAGCGCCGCTTCGCGCTCGGCGAACCGCACCGGCTGCTGCAGGACAAGACGCTGTTCATGATGTTTTTTGAGCAGAGCACGCGCACACGTAATTCGACCGAGGCGGCGATGACGCAGCTCGGCGGTCACGCGCACGATTTGACGCCGGACAAGATGCAGATTTCCCACGGCGAAACTCCGAAGGACACGGGCAAGGTGTTGTCACGGTATGGACACGGCATCGCGATCCGGAATTGTTTCTACGGCATCGGTAACAAATATCTTCGCGAAGTGGCCGAGCATGCCAGCATTCCGGTTGTGAGTTTACAGGATGACGTGGACCATCCGTTGCAGGCGATTGCCGACCTGATGACGATGCGGGAGAAATACGGCAACAACCTGCGCGGCGTGAAATGCCTCGTTTCATGGACCTACGCGCCGGCGTATGCGCGGCCCTTGAGCGTGCCGCAGGGATTGATCTGGCTGCTGCCGCGGTTTGGGATGGACGTCACGCTGTCGCATCCGAAGGAATTCAATTTGATGCCGCGCACCGTCGAGGCGGCGAAGAAGTTTGCGAAGGAAAACAAGACGAAGTTCGAGATCATCCACGACATGGACGAGGGCTTCAAGGATGCGATTGTCTGTTACCCGAAATCGTGGGGTTGCCATCAGTATCTCGCCGACCAGGGCGTGCCCGAAGACAAGCGCAAGGAAGAGGGGATGAAGATCCTCAACAAATACAAGAGCTGGGTCTGCACCGAGAAGCGCATGAAGATGGCGCAAAAGGAAGCCTGTTACATGCATCCGTTGCCCGCCGACCGCGGCGCGGAAGTCGAGGACGCCGTCATCGACGGCCCGCAATCAGTTGTATTCGACCAGGCCGAGAACCGTCTGCACACCGTCAAGGCGATCCTGTCGCTGACGATGGGCGGAAGACCCTAAACGATTTTGGATTTTATAATTTGGATTGGCGAGGCAATCCGAGGTCCAAAGTTATCAGAAGTGATGTAGGCCGATGCTCTCGATCTGGACGCGGGGCGGGAGTGTTTACTTCTGAGACATGTCGAGATGGAACTTGTGCAGGAAGCGGTGCACCACCGGCGCGAACAGGATGCCGGCGATCAAAATGAAGGCCACGCCGCTAAACAAAGCGTAACAGCCGGCGAACACTTTGCCCGCGGTCTGGTGCAATTCGTTGACCGGGCCCATGCCCGACAGAATCATGGATGCGTTAACAAATGAATCCAGCCATCCCAGCCCTTCACAGCAATGATACCCGAAAATGCCCACACTGAGGCTTGCAATGACGACCAGCAGCGCCATGCCCGAGTGCCGGAGCAATCTCCGGTGATAGGCTGGCTTGCGCAGAAGCGGCTCTTGATGATGTTCGAACATACCGCGCATTTTGTAGCGTGTTTTTTACGCAGATGCAATCCGCGCGATTTCGCGCAGTCCCACCTGCGGGATCGGCATTATACCGCTTGACATGCCCAACGGATAATTGCATTGTCTGCCTGCTTTTTTCAAAAGCATTCCGGTGAGGATAATCAACGAGGGAGATCATGAGAAAAAAATACACATCTATGGCATTGATGGCATTGGTGTTGGCGGGTGCGGTGTTGTTGGGTTCGTCCTCGGCGCAAGCCCAGGCGAGCAATGCGACCAATGCGCCGAGTAGCGACGTGGTGAAGGACTGGCATGGCAGCCTTTCGCTCGGGATCAGTCTGGCCAAGGGCAATACCGACACGCTGCTGGCGCACCTGGCAGGACGCGCGGAGAAGGATTGGAAGCAGGATGAATGCTCCTTCGGCGCGGACTACACCTACGGTTTGAACAACTGGGGCCAGTCCAATCAAACAAAGTCCGCCAGCAGCCTGAACGGATTCGCCGATTACAAGCGGTTGTTCACCGATCGGTTCTACGGCAGCTTGCACATTGAGGGGGACCACGACGATCTGGCAGCACTGCGGTACCGGTTGATCGTCGGTCCCAACGCGGGTTACTACTTCATCAAGTCCGACGCCAGCCGGTTGAACCTGGAAGTGGGACCGTCCTACATCCGGGAATCACTCGGCGACAATCCGCCGATCCCTCCCGGCCACAACGAGACCGACAGCTATATCACCTTACGCATCGCCGAGCGGGGAGAACATCAACTCAGCAAAACGTCCAAGATTTGGGAGCAAGTCGAGTATTTGCCGCAGGTGGATAAGCTCAGCAATTATCTGCTGAACTCCGAAGCCGGCGCGGAAGCCTCACTGAACGCCCATTTGGCGCTTCGCGTCGTGGTCGATGACAAATATAACAACAAGCCGGCAGTTGGAAAGAAGACCAACGATATCCAGCTGGTGGCGTCGGTTGTTTGGAAATTCGGCCCGGAATAACAGCGTTGTTCGGGTTCTTTGGAGATCGGGCGCGCGGTACAGACCGCGCGCCCGCTTTGCTTGACGGGGCAGCCGGCCAGGCGATACAACTGGGTTCGTGCGCACAAAACTGCTTCCATTTGTTGCCGGGCTGATCCTCGGCGTCCTGGCGATGCTGGCGTGGCGGCTGACGCAGCAGCCTTCACAGGCTCCGGCTCCCGTTTCTTCCCCGAATGCCGCGGACCGCGTTCAATGTGAACAGCTGAAGGGACAGCTCTCGACAGCCGAGGCGCGCACAGAGGAGTTGAAAGCGGAAAACGCTGCGCTCACCGCGCAGCTTGAAAGCCTGAAGACCAATACGACGAGCACAGCCACCAACGAGTCCGGAAGTGCTTCCGCGCCATCTTCGGCAAGCCAATCGCCGTTCGCCGCGATGTTCGGCGGGGACGGGAAGTCGAACCAGTTTGGCGAAGCGATGAGCAGCATGATGAAGGCGGTGATGCAGCAGCGGTTGGACGCCAAAATGGCGGCACTCAAGACGCGATTGCATCTGTCGGAGGATCAGGAACAAAACCTGCGGGCAATTCTGGAAGCCCAAAGCGCCCGGGCAACCGATATGACCGCGAAGCTTTTCGAGGGCAAGGCCAGCAAGGAGGACTTGCAACAAAGCGGTTCTGCCGGCGACACCGAGGCCGAGATCAAGCAGCTCCTATCGCCCGACCAGCAGGCGGATTACGAGCAATACAAGGTTGAAGAACGCCAGACAAATGCCCAAATGATGGCCAACAGCGAGATGTTGCAGATCCAGTCAATGCTCCAGCTCGATCAATCCCAGCAGGATCGTGTCTACAATGCGCTGTATGATCTTAGCTTGAAACAAATGACTCCAGTTGCCGATGGGACAGGCTCTCCCAAGGACATCAATCAGGCGTTCGATGCCAAGGTGGACGCGCTCCGTCCGATTTTGACGCCTGACCAGTTGCAGAGTTACCAGAAGTACATCGATTCCCAGCGCCAGATGGTCAACAGCATGATGGGGTCATTTACGGGCTCAGTGGCGAATTCCGCTGCCGGCTCGCCGAACGGTCCCGCACCGTAAATAAGCCGCGACCCGAAACCGATTGATTCCCGTGAATTCGCAAGCGATACTGGGTTCGCCATGAGTGACAATGCTTCCAAGCTCGGTAAGGGTTTTACTTGGTGGGACCCCAGGCCGTGGAAACCACAGCCGCCCGCCCATCAGAGCGAGCGCGATCTTGCCGCCAGACGCGAACTGCCCCAAGGCGACAAGAAGTGGCGTTTGAATAATCCCAAGAAACGCCCCACGCCGTAGGCGCGTTCATCTGAATTCTCAGAGCATCGCGCTGGAAGACCCGGTCACCGACTCTGCGACGGGACGTTTACCATTGCGCGACTTGGGAGCGCGGCGTTCGTCGGCCATGGCGAGGCGCACCACTTCGAGAAGTGATTTGGTCTGCGGCTTTTCGCGCCGGGGCATGGCGTCGACGAGCCTAACCAGCTCGCGTACGGGCAATTGCCTCAGTTCGTATTCCGCCTGAAGCCAATCGTCCCAGTCGTGTCCATGCTCGCGACCGCGCTCCAGATAAATCTGGTACGCCCGTGCCGCAATGACGTCACGACTGATCTGGGGATTGGTATTCAACCTCGCCTCATCAACATCCTGTTCACCGGGGGGACAATAAAACTCTCCTGCGGTTATTCCAATCAGAAACCGCGGTTGCGGTCAGGACTGATGGACCAGCGCAGGCTTGTCCTGCTTATCGATGAAGCGGCGCAGCTTGGCGAGCGCGATTTCCTGGATCTGGCGCACGCGTTCACGGGTGATGCCGAATTTTCTGCCAACGACGTCAAGCGTTTGAGGCTCGCGTCCGTCCAGCCCGTAGCGCAGGGTGAGGATTTCAGCCTCCCGATCAGCCAGATTCTTGAGATGCTGGCGGACTTCCTGCCGCATCATTTTGGATTTCAACATCTCGAACGGCGTGCTCGCGTCGGTGTCTTCAATGACATCGCCAAACCGGTTTTCATCATCGTCGCCGATTGCCGCATCGAGGCTGGCTGGGCGAATCCCGATCGTGCGCAGGTGCGCGACCTTGGCCCGTGGCAGCTTCAATATGTCAGCCAACTCCGTGTCGCTCGGTTCACGGCCCAGTTTTTCCGCCAGCTTGGTGCTGATGCGGTTCATCTTGTGGACCTTGTCCACGACGTGAACGGGCAGTCGAATCGTCTTGCCCTGGTTGGACAACGCGCGGCGAATGGACTGTTTGATCCACCAGGCGGCATAGGTCGAGAGTTTCGCCCCCTTGTTTGGATCGAACCGCTCGACGGCCTTCATCAAACCGATGTTGCCTTCGCTGATCAGATCAAGCAGCGGCAAGCCCAGGTTCTCATAATCGTGCGAAATCTTGACCACGAGGCGTAGGTTCGCCTTGATCATGTGAGCGCGGGCTTTCTTGTCGCCGCGTTTGACCCGGTCGGCCAGCTCGACTTCCTGTTGGGGAGTGAGGAGCGGGGTCTTTCCGATTTCCCGGAGATACAACTGAATGGCATCTCCGCTTTCCTGTTCTCGGTCAATCACCATGGATTTTCATGCCTCAGTTAAAGAAGTTCAGTGCCAAACCTGAACGCCACTGCAACCCTACCGACATTTTAGATGCAGCCAGTTCATTTTTGGTTCAATTAATTATTCGCTGGTGGGGAGATTTCCCCAACGGGTCGCAACTTTGATTGCAATCGGTTGACAGTCATGTATTCTGGTCGCATTCACCAACAG
>CAZAQZ010000124.1:7044-7745 GCA_964487175.1 uncultured Verrucomicrobiota bacterium
GCGAGGGCACAATGCAGAAATGGATCGTCATCGGAGTCATCATTCTCGTCGCGTTGCTGGGGGTCGGCAGCTACAACCACCTTGTCTCGCTTTCCCAAGACGTTGAGAAGCAATGGGCTCAGGTGCAAAACGTCTATCAGCGGCGGGCCGACCTGATCCCAAACCTCGTTGCAACTGTCTCTGGCGCAGCCAACTTCGAAAAATCGACCATGGTTCAAGTCACAGAGGCTCGGAGTGGCGTCGACAAGGTCAAATCAGATGCCGGCCAAGCCCTGACTGATCCAGCGAAATTTGCCCAATACGAGCAGGCCCAGAACGCGCTATCCTCTGCACTTTCCCATTTCAATGTTGTGGTGGAACGCTACCCGGACCTGAAGGCCACAGCGAACTTCCAGGAATTACAGGCGCAGCTGGAGGGGACTGAAAACAGGATTACCGTCGAAAGACAGAGATTCAACGACGTGGTGCAGTCATACAATACCGCGATCAAACGGTTTCCAACCGTTCTTTTCGCCGGGACGATGGGATTCAAGGAAAGACCCTACTTCACCGCCACCTCCGGCGCGGAAACACCACCGAAAGTCCAGTTTGATTTCCAAGGCACACCCGCCAAGTGAAACTATTGTCCACTATGCGCATGAAATGGCTTTGCTGCCTGATCGCGTTGCTCGTTACGACGTCGGCGCACGCGGCTGAGGTCA
>CAZAQZ010000125.1:0-7627 GCA_964487175.1 uncultured Verrucomicrobiota bacterium
CCTTCGCCGACGCCGCCCGCGATTGTGTTCCAGGACACCTCCAATCTGCAGCCCGCCGATCCCTTTGCCTTGGACGCTTCCGGAAATCCCCTGGCGTTGCGCGGCGACCGCAAAGCGAATGTGATTTTGTCTCCCAATCTGGTTGCGGGCTTTGGTTCATTCACCGTTGAAGACAGTGATGGGAACATCACCGTGCCGGTGGGAATCGAATTGAAATCCGAGCCGGGCGGATCGATCAATTTCTCCGCCGCGAATTTGGACATCGAGGGCAGCGTGGTTGCACCGGCCGGAAATCTGCAATTCACCGTCTACGATTTTTCACCCTACGTGCCGATTTCCAGCTTGCAGGCTACTCCACCGCCCGACACGACCCGCGGCCATTTCACGTTGGGACCATCCGGCAGCCTGAGCGCCGAAGGAACAGTTGCGCTGAGCGATACAGCCGACCCGATCCGGCTGGCGGGAGGGACAATCACCGTCAAAAGTTACAGTGCCGATCTCGCCCCGGGCAGCACCATCGACGCCTCGGGTGGAGTCTTCACCAGCCCCACCGGCGTGCATACTTATGGCAACGGCGGGAGCATCACCGTCGACGTCGGGCAAGACCCCAACCTCCCTTCGATCTATGGCGGCGAATTGACCTTGGGTTCAAGTTTGCAGGCCTATTCCGGTGCTATGGGCGGCTCGCTCAGTATTCTGGCACCGTCCATTCAGGTTGGTGGCGCCGCCGCAGATCCCCAGACCTTGCTTCTCTCTCCCGACTTCTTCAGTTCGGGAGGTTTCAACAGCTTCAACCTGAGAGGCCTGGAGAGCTTCACGATCGCGGAGAACACGGTCATTGCCCCGATAGCGCAGAGCCTCCTGGCTATTGTGAGTGCCGACGGCTCTTCCTCGCTGGAAGAGATCGTGCAGCCGGACGGTCTGAGAGCGCCAGTGAATCTGTCCTTTGGAGCGACAGGCGTCAGAGACAATCTTTCACCAACTCCCCTGGTGGTTCGAGGTGACGTGGTGATGGGCCAAGGGGCGCAGATCCAGACTGACCCCCAGGCAACTGTGAACTTGAGCGGCGACACCGTCGACGTGCTGGGTTCGATCCTCACTCCGGGCGGTGCGATCACGATTTCCGGCGGCGGCAACTCCTCCTCCCTGTTTCCCGATCAAAGCGAGGCTTTGGCCACTGTTTACCTGGGGCCGCAGAGTGTTTTGTCCGCGGCAGGCACGACCGTGCTTACTCCCAATACTCAAGGTTACCAAACCGGCTCCGTCCTGCCGGGTGGCAAAATTGCAGTCTCTGGCAATATCGTCGCCGCAGCGGGCTCGGTCCTTGATGTGTCGGGAGCGAGCGGCGTGCTTGACGTGGCACCGACATACCTTGGGACGAAATCCGCCGCACCAGCCTCGGGGACACTGCTCGTTCCGACGCGCATCGACAGCGATGGCGGTTCGATTGTGTTGGCTGGCGGCCAGGAACTCGTTAGTGAGGCGACACTGAAAGGTTTTGCCGGCGGCCCAACGGCCAACGGCGGCAGCCTCACGGTTTCCTCCGGCCGGTTTTATTCGCCGCTGGTTTCAAGCAGCTCCGAGACCCCTCTCGATGTGACGCTGGAGATTTCGCAACACGACCTGGGTTTGTCCGGCGCGAACGGAATTGGCCAGCCGGTGTTGGACGCCAACAGTCAGCCGGTTGATGGCTGGGGACATTTTAGTGCGGACAGTTTTGAGGCCGGCGGCTTCGACTCGTTGACCCTGAAGGGAACGCTCCAGTTCTCCGGTCCCGTCTCCATCTCTGCGAACCGAATGATCAATGTCGGCGACGCGGGCGTCATCTATGCTGACTCATCGGTACATCTGACGGCGCCCTATCTGGTTGTTGGCCAGCCGTTTCAGGCCCCGCAACAGGATTCACAGATCACCACTCCATTTCAAAGCGGGGACAACCGTCTGTTTCAGTTGTCGCCTAGTTACGGCTCCGGCAACCTGTCCTTCGAGGCCACGAGCCTTCTGGATATCGGCACTCTCGTGCTACAAAACATCAGCGAGGCGCAATTCGTCGCCAGCGGCGCTGACATCCGTGGCGACGGCTCACTGGAAATGGCGGGTAACCTAACCCTCAACGCAGGCGTGATCTATCCGCCAACCGCCACGCGCTTCACGATTGCCGCATTCGATTCCACCGTGAACAATGTTCTTCAGCCCGGCTCTGTGACGATCGACTCGTCCGGCAATCGCCCGCTTCCGTTATCGGCAGGCGGGACGCTGACCGTCTACGCCTCGACGATCGACCAGAACGGCGTTTTGCGGGCCCCGTTTGGAACCATCCAACTGGGATGGAATGGCGCCGGGGCCGGCCCCGTGGATGTTGTTTCCGGTGCCACGTTCCCGTCGGCGCAGGAAGTAATCCTGGGAAACAACAGTGTCACGTCGGTTTCCGGGATCGATCCAATCACGGGCAAAGCGCTGGTGATCCCGTACGGAATTGATGTCAACGGCACCACCTGGGTTGATCCGACAGGCGTGGACATCACGCAGAGCGGTGTGCCGTCCAAGTCGGTCTCCATTTCCAGCGCCAATGTGGAGGTGGATTCCGGCGCCCAAATTGACATTCGCGGCGGGGGTGATCTGTATGCATACCGCTGGGTGTCTGGCAACGGCGGCTTGCAGGATGTCCTGGCCTCGTCTTCGAGTTTCGCGATTATCCCGACCTATCAGGCGAACTACGCGCCGTACGCTCCATACAATCCGAACCCCGTGCAAACCGGCGTCTTTGGGGCCGACGCCGGTTACGTCAACGGTGGTTTTTCCGTCGGGGATCAGATTTATCTCAACGCCAGTCCGGGCCTGGCGGCCGGGACCTATACCCTTTTGCCGGCGCGGTACGCCCTGTTGCCAGGAGCACTCCTCGTGACACCGGTGGCGGGAGCTCCTTTTGGCGCGACGGCGGGGCTTGCAGATGGGTCGAGCCTCGTCTCCGGGTATCGCTTCAATGATCTGAATGCGAACCGTAGCGGACAACCTCTGCTCGCCCAATTCCAAGTGTCGCCGGCAAACGTCGTGCGGTCGCGGGCCGAGTACGATGATTTCTCGGCCGATAGCACGTTTTCCCAAACGGCGTCGCGCTTGCCGATCGATGCCGGGCAACTGGTGTTCGCCGCCTCGCAAACACTCTCCCTGAAAGGAAGTGTCCTTGCCGAGGCCGGAGACGAGGGCCAGGGTGGCCTGGTGGATATCAGCAGTTCGGAAGACGTCCTGATTGCCGGCCCGGGCGCGCCCAACCAGCCCGGGGTATTGGTCCTTAATGCAGCCGAGTTGAGTTCGTTTGGCGCGGAAAGCCTGTTAATTGGCGGAGTGCGCGAGACTGACGCCACAGGCACGAAAGTGAATGTCCAAGCCGGAACTGTGACGGTAGACAATTCCGGCACGCCTCTCACTGGCCCGGATTTAATCCTGGCGGCGAATCAGCAATTGACACTGGCGGCCGGTGCCGACATTGAAGCCTCCGGTGCGGGCAAAGCCGGTGCGCTCACGTTGAGCGGTGATGGAGTTTTGCTGCGAGTCAGCGCGGATCCGTCCGCCTCACTCAGCCGGTCGGACGTGGATGCTTCGGCACAGCCAGCTCTAACGATCGGCGCCGGCGCACATCTGAATGGCGCCAGCATCATCGTGGATTCGACGGGGCAAACGACGCTCGACCCGGCGGCAGTCCTGCAAGGCACGGCGGTCAGTCTGGCGAGCGGCCAAATCAGCCTGGCGCTGAACAATCCCGGCAATCTCCAGTCAGTGGGCGGACTGATACTATCCGGCACAGCGCTGCAGAGCTTGCAGAGTGGAGCCCAGTCGTTGTCGCTGTTGAGTTATTCGTCCCTCGACACTTACGGAACCGGCCAGATCGGCGACAGCACGCTCGCGAACCTGGCCCTCCACGCTGCCGAGATTCGCGGTTTCAATCAGGTGAACGGCACGGTTCAGTTTGTCGCCGGGAACATTCTTCTGGACAACAGCGCAAACGGGACCGCTCCCGGAGCTGCCAACGTCGCAAGCGGCACGCTGATTTTCAATGCCAACGTCATCACGCTGGGGGTAAACCAAACGCGGATCGACCAATTTGCTGGTCTGCAACTGAGTGCCGCGAACGGAATTCTGCTGCAGGGCGCAGGCGGGTTGGCGACGCCCGGTGACCTGACAGTCACCACGCCCTTGATCGCTGGCGCCGAGGGCGCGGATCAAACTATTCGTGCGGGCGGGAATTTGACCCTGGATTCGACGGGTTCCTCCGGCACCCTCTCGGCCGGTCTCGGGGCCAATGTAACGCTCGTGGCCGCAAGCATCGTGGATCAGAGCAAGATCTCAGTACCAAGCGGCGTCGTGCAGATGGAGGCGACTGTCGGCGACATCGTGATCGGGAATCAAGTAGACGCCGGTGGCACCACAAAAACCTTCTTCGATCAAGCCCAGTACACGGATGGTGGCCAGGTTTCCCTGGTGTCGGATTTGGGATCAATCATTCTGGCAGCAGGCGGCGGCGTGAACGTCTCAGCTCCGGCGCAGGGCGGAAACGCCGGCAGCATCACTGTCAGCGCGCCGAACGGCGCGTTCGCGCTGGACGGAACTCTTTCGGGAAGCGGAGGGGACGGCGGGACATTTCAACTCGACGTGGCGTCCCTTTCGGATCTCGCGCCGTTGAACACGGCGCTCAACAGGAGCGGTTTTACGCAGTCCCGCACGATCCGGGTCCGCAACGGAGACGTTCTGATGGATGGTACGGCGACGGCCCACTCGTTTGATCTTTCCGCCGATCACGGCACAATTACTGTGAGCGGCACGATCGACGCTTCGGGTGCGACCGGTGGCACGATCGATCTCGCCGCTTCCGGCAGCGTGATTTTGGAGGCGAACTCGCAGTTGAGCGTGGCTGGACAAAAAGTTGACGATGCCGGCAAGGGCGGGAGCGTCTCACTGGCCGCCGGTCAGGATGTTAATGGAGTCATCGACCGCAACGCGGCAGTTGATATCCAAGCCGGTTCCACAATTGATCTTTCAGTCGCCGGGAATCCAGGCGGCACGTTGCAATTGCGTGCGCCACAGACGGCGGACAATCTCGACCTGCAAATTGATCCGATCAACGGAACGATCCGCAACGCTTCCCAGATCATCGTCGAAGGATACGAACTGTTCAACGGCTCGATCATCGACGACACGCTGAAGGCCAGTGTGTTCGTCAATGGGACAACGTTTGCCGGCAACAGCGTAGCCATCGCCGATCGGCTCCTCGCCAATAACAGTGGACTGGCGCCGGTTCTGGCGATTCGGCCCGGGGCGGAAATCATCAATGCGAGTGGAGACCTTACTCTGGATGAGACCTGGGATTTGTCCACGTTCCGTTTCGGCCCGGAGAATCAGCCGGGTGTGCTCACATTGCGGGCGGCGGGCAATCTGGATTTCAACTACAATTCGTCATTGGGTCAGTTTGCCTCCCTTAGCGACGGCTTCAATGGTTCTTCGTACAATGCCACGCTGCTGCCGGCGGGAAGCGAGTCCTGGTCGTACCAGTTGGTTGCCGGAGCGGATCTGGGCGCGGCCGATACGCTGCAGGTGCAGCCGCTGAGTTCTTTGAACGCGAATAGCGGCTCGCTATTGTTGGGCAACAACGCGCAGGCTAAGGGGCCGATTCCCAATTCCAGCCAACCGGCGCAGAACATCATTCCGCAATTCTTCCAAACGATTCGCACCGGCACTGGCGATATCGAAATTTCCACCGGGCGGGACATTCAATTCCTGAGCCCCTTGGCGACAATTTACACGGCTGGCACACAAGCCGATCCGATCCCGATTTTCGATCTGCCCAATCTCGCGTACCCGGTGGGCACGGTGCTCGGTGCGATCCAGTACACGACTCCGTATCCGGCGCAGTATAGTTTTGGAGGCGGGAACGTAACTCTCTCGGCGCAGAACGATATTGCCCGGTATCAGGTCAGCGCCTCGGGCACTCTGACGCCCGATTCATCGAAGGAATTGCCGTCGAACTGGCTCTATCGCCGCGGATACATCGACCCCGCGACCGGCCAATTTGGGATCACCCACAACGGCGGTGAGGTGGAGTCCACTTCCTGGTGGGTCGACTTCTCTAATTTCTTTCAGGACGTCGGCGCACTGGGCGGCGGCAACGTCACGCTGGTGGCCGGGCATGATGTGAACAACGTGGATGCGGTTATCCCGACCAATGCGCAGATGCCCAAAGGAACTCCTAATGCGAGCAGCTTGGTTGAACTCGGCGGCGGCGACCTTGTCGTTCAGGCCGGACACGACATCAATGGAGGCGTCTATTACGTCGAGCGGGGAGACGGGACGTTGACGGCCGGCAATACCATTCATTCCAATCCCACGCGAGCCGCTTTGGATCAAGCCACGCTTCGCAACCTCGAAATCAACAATGCTGTTCCGGACCCGACGACCTGGTTGCCGACCGCTCTGTTTTTGGGCAAGGGCAGTTTCGATATCACCGCCGACGGCGATGTTCTGCTGGGGCCAGTGGCGAATCCATTCCTGCTGCCGCAAGGGATCAACAACAGTTTCTTTGAAAAGTCTTACTTCTCGACCTATGCCGCGGATGACTCCGTCAATGTCTCGTCCCTTACCGGCACCATCACCCTCAAGGACAACGCCGATCCCACCAGCGACGGTTCGGCCGGCACCCTGGCCAGTTGGTATCAGAACGTCCTTCTCTACACTCAGAACCCCAATTCTCTTGCCGCCCAATCGGAGCCCTGGCTGAGGCTTGCCGAAACCAAAGCCACGTTAGCGGCCTTTGCCACTGCGGAGTCACTGATGCCGGCCAGTCTGCGATTGACGGCGTTCTCCGGAGACATCGATTTGATCGGAAGCGTGACCCTGTCGCCGTCCGCCACGGGATCCCTTGAACTCATGGCAGCCGGTTCCATCAACGGCCTGCAGCCCAACGGGCTGGACTCCGCAACACACGACTACCAGTGGGGCACGAGCCAGATCAATCTCTCGGATGCCGATCCCAATCGCGTGCCTGGCATCACCTCGCCGCTATCGCTGTCCTATCTCGGATCGTCCGCAAACTCCATTCAGGAACGGGCCGCGTGGAGCAGCCCGCCGGTCGATGTGATCGACGGCGTGTTTGAGAACATCGATGCCCTGTTTAACGAGTCGGGTTCTGACATGGGCAACTATGGTGTCCTGCAAACGCAACTGGCACTTCACGGGCCGGGTCCGCTGCACGCCGGCGATGCGGAGCCCGTCCACCTTTACGCCGAGGATGGCGACATTTCCGGCCTGACTTTGTTCTCCGGCAAAGCAACCCGCGTCGTGGCCGGTCAGGATATCAGTGATATTGCCCTGTATCTCCAGAACGTTTCGGACGGGGACGTGAGTGTGGTCAGCGCCGGCCGTGACATCATCGCGTACGATCCCAACTCCTCATTGCGCACCACGGCGCAAACCGGGAATAATCTGCTGTTATCTTCCCCGTTCGGGCAGCCAGAGGCCGGGGACATCCAGATCAACGGTCCCGGTACGCTGGAGGTATTGGCAGGCCGAAACCTGGATCTCGGCGTGGGTCCCAATCAACCCGACGGCACCGGAGTCGGCATCACCAGCATTGGCA
>CAZAQZ010000126.1:0-7612 GCA_964487175.1 uncultured Verrucomicrobiota bacterium
GTGTTCCACCACCGCCAGGTCGTGCGCGATGAACAGATAGGTCAACTTGAGTTTCTCCTGCAGCTCCGTCAGCAGGTTCACAATCTGCGCCTGCACGCTGACGTCAAGCGCGCTCACCGGTTCGTCGCACACGATGAATTTAGGTTCGACCGCCAGCGCTCGCGCGATGCCGATGCGTTGCCGTTGACCGCCGCTGAATTCGTGCGGGTACCTGCGCGCGTGATCGGGGGAAAGACCGACCGACCGGAGCAATTCGGCTACGCGCTCGCGTTCCTTGGTGCGATTCGCGCACAGTTTGTGAATGCGCAACGCTTCGCCGACGATGGTGCCGACGGTCATGCGCGGGTTCAGCGAACCGTACGGGTCCTGAAAAATCATCTGCGCCCTCCGTCGAAACGGTTTCAACTCCCGCCCCTCGAGTTTCGTGATGTTCTGTCCGTCAAACCAGATCTCGCCGCTGGTCGGTTCGATGAGACGCAGAATCGTGCGCCCGAGCGTCGTCTTGCCGCAGCCGCTTTCGCCGACCAGACCAATCGTCTCGCCTTCATTGATCGCAAAACTCACGCCATCGACCGCCCGCACCCACGCGACCGGTTTCTGCAACACGCCCGCGCGCACGGGGAAATAAGTCTTGAGGTCTTTGATTTCGAGAAGGCTCATGGGATTGACCTTTTCAACTCCGGCTTGTCCCAGTACGGGCATCGCACCCGGCGCGTTCCGTTTTCCACATCCAACAATTTCGGGTCGGGATCGGCCGCGCAATCGGCCTGCGCGCGGTCGCAACGCGGATGGAATTTGCAGCCGGCGGGCAATCGCGCGGGATTTGGCACCGTGCCGGGAATTGATTGCAGGCGTGCGGCGCGTTCGCCGAGCTTCGGGATCGACCGCATCAAGGCGAGCGTGTACGGATGAAACGGCTTCTGCAACAGCGCGGCGGCGGGCGACGTTTCCACGATGCGGCCCGCGTACATCACGGCGACGTTGTCGGCCAGTTCGCCGACGATGCCGAGGTTGTGCGTGATCAGCAGGATGCTCATGGCGAGTTGCGATTTGAGGTCCCTCAGCAAATCCAAAATCTGCGCCTGGATGGTCACGTCCAGCGCCGTGGTCGGTTCGTCGGCGACGAGCAACGCGGGATTGCAGGCCAGCGCCATGGCGATCATCACGCGCTGTTGCATCCCGCCGCTGAGTTGATGGGGATAATCGCGCATCCGCCGCTCCGGCTCGGGAATCTGCACCAGTTTCAGCAGCCGAATTACTTCCGCATCGGTCGCCGCGTCGGGCCGATGCAACTGCAGCGCTTCCTTGATCTGCGCGCCGATGCGAAACACGGGATTCAGCGACGTGGCGGGTTCCTGGAACACGTAGGAAATCTTCGCGCCGCGAATCTGGCGCAATCGTTCCTTGTCCATCTTCAACACATCTTCGCCGTCGAGCAGGATTTCGCCGCTCTTGTAAACGCCCGGCGGCGTGGTCACCAGTTTGGCCAGCGACAACGCCGTTACGCTCTTGCCGCTGCCCGATTCGCCCACCAACGCCAGCGTCTCCCCGCGTTTGATGGAAAACGACACCCCATCCACCGCGCGCACTTCTCCTTCATCGGTGAAGAAGCTCACGCGCAAATCGCGGACGTCAAGCAATGTACCATTCTTTGCACTCATGCTGTCTTCACCTCCACTGTACGCAATTTGGGGTCGAGTGCATCTCTTAATGCGTCGCCGAAAATGTTCAGGGCCAGCACGAGGAAGAACATGGCGATGGTGGCGCCGCCGAGTTCCCACCAGTTGCCGAGCCAGAGGCGCTGTTTGGCATCATTGATAATGGAGCCCCAACTCGGTTCGTTGGCGATGCCGATGCCGAGGTAACTGAGGACGACTTCCGTGAGAATGAGATTGGGAAACCGCAACGAGAAATTGATGATGATCAAGTGCCCCACGTTCGGCAGGATGTGGCGGAACATGATGGTGCCATGACCGACACCCAGGGCACGGGCGGCAAGGACGTATTGGCGGTCACGATGTTTGAAATACTCGCCGCGAATCAGGCGGCACAGACCCACCCAGCCGGTGAACCCCATGGCGATGCAAATCGACAACAGACCCGCATCGATGTAGCGCGTGATGGATTGCATGGCCACGCTGCGTTCCACCGCCGCGCGCGTGACGTACGCCAGGGACATGATCAACAGAATGTCCGGCACCGACGCCACAACGGAGAAGAGATACACGATCGCGGCGTCCAGCTTTCCGCCGAAGTATCCCGCGAGCGCACCCAGTACGAAACCGAGCGGGATCACAATGATCGAGGTGAGCAAGCCGATCTCGAACGCGATGCGCGTGCCCTGGATCAATTGCTTGAGCGTGTCACGGCCCGCGAAGTTGGTGCCGAGCGGGTGCGCCCCACTCGGCGACTGATTGCGAATCTCGTAATGCGACACCTTGTAGTCCGGCGTGATGTGGCGGATTTTCGCCGTCCAATACACCCCTTCCGCATATAACCATGTGCCCATGTACACACAGAGAATCGCCAGGCACACCATCGCCCAGCGGTTCCGGCGCAACTGCCGCCACGCCAGTTTCCAGAGTCCCTCGGGGCGATCGGTTGCGCTCATTTCAGCCGGATCCTTGGGTCGGCCCACGTGTAGGCGATGTCGGTGATGGCGTTGAACACCACAAACAGGATTGCGCCGATGAACGTGGTGGCGAAGACGACGTCGTCGTCGAAATTGAACAGCGCCATGACCGTCAATCGGCCCAGCCCCGGGATGCCGAAGAAATTCTCCAGCAACAATTCGCCCGTGAACAGGAACGGGATGGCGATGATGACATTGGTGAGGATGGGAATCATCGCGTTGCGCAGGACATGCCGGAAGAGAATCGTCTGCGAGGACACACCCTTGGCGCGCGCGGTGCGGACGTATTCCTGATACATTTCGTCCAGCATCACCGTGCGATAAAACCGGACGCTGCCGCCCACGCCCGCCACGACGCCCACCAGCACCGGCAGCACGATGTACCGCGGACTCTCAAATCCCCAGACGGGAAACAACCGCCATTCACTGGCCAGCCAGTATTGCGCGAGCATGATGTACACGAGCGAGCTGACGCTCATGCCCATTACCGCCACCAACACCAGCCCGCGATCGATCCATGTATTTCGGAAATAGGCGGCGAGCAAGGCCAGCGTGATCCCCAACGCCAGATCGATCAGAAACAACGGCAACGCGACACACAACGAGGGAAATGCCCCCTCGCGCAACATCGTGCTGACGTGTTGTTTGGTGACCACCGATTCGCCAAAATCAAGCCGCGTCAAATTCCAGCACACTTGGGGGAACTGCGCGTCGAACAGGTCGTGGGGAAAACTGCGGAAGTTCAGGAACAACGGCTTGTCGTAGCCGCGTTCGTGACTGATCTGTGCGATGCGGGCAGGCGTGGCGTTTTTTCCGGCAATGCGATACGCCGGATTGCCACCGACGACCCGAAACACAAAGAACGTGATCAACATCACTCCGATCGTGATCGGGATCACGGACAGCAATCGGCGTATGATGTACGAGGTCAATGTTGCGCCACTTTATAGAATTTCGCGTTCGGGTAGGGAAAGCCATGCGGCTTGTAGTCCTGAAACCACGGCTGGAACAGCCCGTACGCCAATGGATAGGCGAGCAGCGCCCACGTGCAATCCTCCGTCGTCATGTCCGCCATCTGCTCATACAAGGCCGTGCGCTCGGGCGAGTCACCCATGGTGATGATCCGTTCGTAGAGCCGGTCGAATTCCGGGTTCTGGTAATTTGTGGCATTGATGCCGGGACACTTGTTCGGGCCGTAAAAGAGCTGAAGAAAATTCTGGGCGTCGGGATAATCAATCACCCATCCGGCAATGAACACCTGCGTCTCTCCGTCGTGCTCGCGCCGGAGGTATTCGGCGAAACTCAGTTGTTGAACGACGAGTTCGACGCCGATGGCGCGCAGGCTTTCCTCGAAGAAATCCGCCTCCTGCCGCGCGTCGGTGCTGCCCGAACCGGCCATAATCATGGTCAGCCGCAGCGGACTGCCGTCCGGCGTCCGGCCTTCAGGATAACCGGCTTCGGCAATCAACTGTTTGGCCCGCGCCAAATCGTATTCGTACGGATACGGTTTGTCGTTATGACCCGCCACGCCCGGCGGAATCAGTGAGTTGGCGGGTGTGTAGCGGTTGTTGAAAATGACCTGCACAAACTTCTTCACGTCGATGGCCGTGGCGAACGCCTGCCGCAATTTCCTGTGACGCGCATTCACCGCAGGATCGCTCGATGTTCCCACCGCCGGGTCGCTCATGTTGAATCCGATATAATCGGTGGCAAGTTCCGGCGTTTTATAAAGGCGGATTCCCCGTTTGCCAAGATCGGACGACAACCCGAGATCGGGTGTAATGGCTTTTTCAAAGTAATCCTTGTTGATCCCCGAACTGGCGATGCGGCCGCCCAGAAACATCTGCCACGTAGTGTAAAACTCACGGATGTCGTACTCGACGATCCGGTCCAGCAGCGGCAATGGCTTACCCGCATCAGCAAGCAGTCCGTCCTCCTGATCGCCCGGCTCGCCCTTGTCCGGATAGGTCTGGCCGCTAAAGGTCGGGTTGCGCTCGAATTCGAGCCGATAGTTCTGCTGCCAGCTCTTCAGTCGAAACGGGCCGGTGCCGACGGGATGCCGGCGAAACTGGTCGCCATAATATTCCACCGCTTCGTGCGGCACCGCGAACGCATAACACATCGTCAATACATACATCAGCTGCGGGTACGGTTTGGTGAGCCGGATTTGCAGGGTGTGGGGATCCGTCGCCTGAAATCCCGGCAGGGGAACCGAATAATCCGCCGGTCCTTTGCTGCCCGTAAACTTCTTCACCCATTCATTCGAACCCAGGATGTGGTCGGCAAAAATCCAATCGCCCTGCGATTCAAGATGCGGATCGAGGACGCGCTTGAACGAGTAGACGAAATCGTCCGCCACCACTTCGCGGCCTTTGCCGCCGGGAAAGCACGGGTCATCAATGAAATGGACACCGGGTTTGATCTTGAAGGTATAGGTCAATCCATCGGTGGAAATCTCGGACGATCCTTCGGCCAAACGCGGAATGGCCTTGTAGGGCCGTTCCAAGTACGAATACTCCAACAGCCCTTCATATACCCGCGAGACTTCCGCGGCGGATTCGACGTCACCCGCGTCAACCGGGTCGAACCCCTTGAAATCGCCGCCAACAGTGTACAGCGTGTTGGCGTCGCTGCGGGAGAGGTTGATCGAGCCGGGACCGCACGAAACCGCAAATACGACAATCGCCCCCGCACTCAGGAGGGCGATCAATCGATTGGGGAGCATCGGTTCTCCCGCGCGCCGGTTATTTCGCGGGTTGGGACGGCGGTGCGGCTGGAGTTGAAGGCGCGGACGGAGCTGCACCCTGTGCCGGCGTTTGTGAGGGCTGTGAACCCGGCGCCGTGGACGGTTGCGTTTCCGGAGTGACCGGCAACACCGGCGGCTGCGATCCTCCGGGCATTGATAACGGGACCGCTCCACCGGACTGCATCGCGTTCTGCATCAAGGACTGTCTTGCCTCACGATGCGAATGCAGCACCGCCAAAATCAGTGTTGTCCCCAACAGGATGCACGCGCACCAAACCGTGATGCGCACCAGGGCTGTGGTGGTCCCGCCACCGAAGACCGTATCGGTCATCCCGCCGCCGAAGGCAGCGCCGACGCCCTGCTCGGAGGATTTTTGCATCAGCACCAGCACAATTAAAAACAGAGCCACGCAGATGTGGACCACTGTCAACAACCAGATCAAAACGTTCATGGGTTCCTTTTCCTAAACACTCTTTACAATCTGCGCGAAGTCTTTCGCCACCAAACAGGCGCCACCGACCAGCGCGCCGTCCACGTCAGGCTGACTAAGCAATTCCTTTGCGTTCGCCGGCTTCACGCTGCCCCCGTACTGCAGGCGCACCTTCGACGCGACCTGCGGATCGAATTTTGCCGCGAGCAATTCACGAATAAACGCATGCACCTCCTGTGCCTGTGCCGGCGTCGCGGTCCGTCCCGTGCCGATCGCCCAGACCGGCTCGTACGCAATGACGGTCTGGAGCATATCATCTTTGGTGAAACCTGCAAGGCTGCCCGTCACATGGTCGCGCACCACCGCCTCGGTCTTGCCCGCTTCACGGTCGGCCAGCATTTCACCGACGCAAACGATGGGACGTATCCCGTTGGCCAGGGCGGCTTTGGCGCGTTTATTCACGCCTTCGTTGGTCTCCCCGAAAAACTGACGGCGCTCGCTGTGGCCGACGATTACGTTGCGCACAGACAGTTCCTTCAGCATCCCTGCCGAGATTTCACCCGTGAACGCGCCTTCCTTTTCCCAGTGCACGTTTTGGGCACCGAGTTGGATATTCGAGTCCTGCAGGATTGTGCTGACCGCGTACAACGCCGTGAATGGCGGACAGATCACGACCTCGACGTCCTTGACCACAAGAAGCTCGGCCTTCAGCGCGTTGACAAGGGCCAGCGCCTCGGCGGCGGTTTTGTACATCTTCCAGTTGCCGGCGATAATTGGTTTGCGATTGGGATTCATGGGAGAAAGACCTTATTTGTCTGACAATACTGCCACACCGGGCAGCGCCTTGCCTTCGAGAAATTCCAGCGATGCGCCGCCACCGGTCGAAACGAACGTAACCTGCTTGTCGTAGCCCGCCTTTTTCACGGCCTTGGCGCTGTCGCCGCCGCCGATGATGCTGATGCAATTCCTGTTTTCCGCCACGGCCTTGGCGATTTCGAACGTCCCCTTGGAAAACTCCGGGATTTCGAAAATGCCCATCGGGCCATTCCAGACAATCGTCCTTGCTGCGGCGATTTCCTTCTTGTAGCGCTCAATCGTCTGCGTGCCGATATCCACGCCGCACCAGCCGTCCTCGATGCTCGGGCCGTCGGTGATGCGGGTCGTTGCGCCGGCTTTCGGTTCGGTCGCCTGCAAATGGTCGAGTGGCAGGAGAAACTTCTTGCCCTTGGCTTTCGCCAGCAACTCTTTCGCAAGGTCGAGCTTTTCATTCTCGACCAGCGATTTCCCGATGCCGAATCCCTGCGCCTTGGAAAACGTGTAGGCCATCGCGCCGCCAATCATGACTGCGTCGGCTTGATTCAGAAGGTTTTCGATGACGGCGATCTTGTCGGACACTTTCGCGCCACCGAGGATGCACACAAATGGCCGGGCGGGATTGGTGAGCGCCCCTCCGAGATATTTCAGTTCCTTCTCCATTAGAAAACCGGCGACCGCCTTGCCGCCGCGCTTTTTGATGATCTCAGCTGCCGCGTGCGTCGAGGCGTGCGCGCGATGGGCGCTGCCGAACGCGTCGTTGACATACAAATCCATGTTCTTCGCCAGCTTCTCGGCGAACGCGGGATCGTTCTTTTCCTCCTCGGCGTAAAACCGGACGTTTTCCAGCAACAGAATGTCGCCCGGCTGCATAATCGAGACGGTATTTTCCACCCTCTCACCGATGCAGTCATCCACGAACGCCACGGGTCGCGACAGGATTTCGGCCAGTCGCTGCGCCACGGGACGCAGGCTCTGTTTCGGGTCGCGT
>CAZAQZ010000127.1:0-7606 GCA_964487175.1 uncultured Verrucomicrobiota bacterium
TACTGTAGCGGCGCTCTATGTGCGCCCGTCGTGTGGATTAGGAATTCGGCGGTCATAGACCGCCGCTACAGCAGGACGCCGGGTGGGTCACCCGGCCTACAAACGACTCAATCCTTCCGGTACGTGCTCAGGACCCAGTCGCTGAGGAATTTGTCGGGGTCGTCGAGGGCGGCGCGGGGGATGAGGAATTCGGTCTGGCCGGCGTTCTTCTTGAGCAAGTTCAGGCCGAACTGGTAATCCTTGAACATCTCGGCACAGAGTTCGCCGACGCTCTTGTTGGCTTTCAACGCGCGATTGACGATCTCTTCGGTCGCCTCAGCATCGAAGGACATCTTCAGTTTGTGTTTCTCCTCGAACTTGCGTTCGAATTCGCGGACGAACTGCTGCATGAGCTGGCGTTTTTCGTATTCCGGCTCGCGCAGGATGCGTTGCAATTCGGCTTCGGGATTGTTCACCAGCTCGCGCGTGACGACGAATTGGTGGACGGTCGAGCTGGGCAATTCATATTTGAACTCGCGCAGCACGCGTTCGGAAACGGTGAGCAGCCCGCGTGCGCCGGTATTTTCCAACGCGGCTTTTTCGGCGATGGCGTGCAATCCTTCGTCGGAGAAAATCACGTCGATGCCGAACGCGTGAAAACTGGATTCGTATTGGCGGATGACCGAGCCTTCGCTGCGTTTGAGAATGTTGTACAGGTCTTCCACGGCGAGCTTGTCGAGCACCACGCGAACGGGCAGCCGGCCGATGAATTCGGGTTCAAACCCGAACTTGATGAAATCCTCCGTGTGCGCCACGCGGAGCAATTCCGCCGCCTGCAGGTCTTCGGCGTGCTTGGAGGCAAACCCGATGGCCGCCTCGCGCAGACGGCGTCCGATGATGTCGAACATGCCGTCGAATGCGCCGCTGACGATGAACAGGATGTGTTTGGTGTTGATCGTCTCGCGTTTGACCTTGCCGCGTTTCTGGAACTCGAAGGCGGCCTGCAGTTGCGCCTGGATATCAGTCGGCGACCGCAACGGGACTTCGGTTTCCTCCATCAGCTTGAGCAAATTGGTTTGCACACCGCGGCCGCTCACGTCGCGGCCAATGATGTTGGCGGGCGTGGCGATCTTGTCGATCTCGTCGATGTAAATGATGCCGTACTGGGCGAGCAACAGGTTGCCTTCGGCGCGATGGAGAAGTTCACGCACGAGGTCCTCCACGTCGCCGCCGACGTAACCCGTTTCGCTGAACTTCGTCGCGTCGGCTTTCACGAACGGCACGCCGATAAGGTCGGCGATGGTCTTGAGATAGGTTTTGCCGACGCCGGTCGGGCCGAGCAGCAGGACGTTCTGCTTCACGTAATCGCGCAGGTCCTCGCCGCGTTCGGTGGCGTTGACGTGGTTGTAATGGTCGCAGACGGCGATGCTGAGCGTCTTCTTCGCCTCGTCCTGCTGGATGACGTAGCGGTCGAGGTGGGCCTTGATGTCCTTGGGCTTGTAATTGAAATCGAATTCGAGCGGTTTGCGGATCGATTCGCCGGGAGGCGTGGTCTCGACGGTCTCCGGATGCGGCGAGGCGAACACCACGCGGTCGCCAAATTCCTTCTTCATGAAGTCATTCAGCTTGCGCTGGATCTCATCGGGCGACGGCAATGGTTGATCGGAGCTCATAGCGTTAACTAAAAGTTTACATCACCCCGCGACATTTGCAACCCCGTCGGCCAGCGCTTTTTCGAAGCGGGCGATATTCTCGAGTGTGCCGATGACCTCGAGGCGGTCGTCCGCGTACAACGGCATTTTCGGCTCGGGCATCATGATCAGGTTGCGGCCCGTGATGGGGTCGCGGCGCCGGATCGCCAGCACGTGCACGTCGAAGCCGGACCGGGGCGCCAGTTGCGCGAGCGTGCGGCCTTCGAGAAGCGGCGGCAGTTCGACGGTGGCCAGCCCGAATCCTTCGGGCAGTTCGACGAACGCATCGCGTTTTTCGCCTTCGTCGGACATGACGAAATGACCGAGCAACTGTTTCTTGCGCAGGATTTCCTGGCTGTAGACGCCGATCAGGTCGCGTTTGGACACCCAGCCGATAAGCTTGCGGGTCTCGTGATTCTCCAGCACGGGGAGGCGCTCACTACCGCTCGTCTGCCAGAATTTGTCCATCGTGTCGGAAAGATGGTCGTTGAGCGTGACGAAACCAAACGTGTCGTCCACAAGGTCGGCGGCCACGACCGAGCTGAGTGATTCCGATTGATGGAGCATGTCCTTGATGGCATGCAACGAGATGGCGCCGACGAACCGCTGTTGCGCGTCAACGACGTAGAGCCAGTTGCGTTGCGTTTTGAGGAATCGCTCGACCACCTCCGCGAACGGTGCGTTGCGCGGCACGGCTTCCACCTCGTCGTGCATGATATCGGCCACGCGCATGGAATTCATCACGCTGGCTTCGGGTCCGCGCGGCAACACCACGCCGGCACGGCGCAGCGTTTCCTCTTCGAGCGAGCCGCCCTTGAACGCGCGGACGGTGAAATGGCTGATGATGCAGACGAACATCAGAGGCAGCACGGTCTGGTAGGAATTGGTCTGTTCGTAAATCATCATAATGGCCATCAGCGGCGCATGGGTCATCCCGGCCAGCACACCGCCCATGCCCACCAGCGCATACGCTCCGTGTTCGGCGGTGACGTGCGGAAACAACCAGTGCACGCCGTAACCGAACGATCCCCCGAGCAGCGCTCCCACCATCAGCGACGGAGTAAACAACCCGCCGGCGCCCCCCGATCCAAACGTCAACGACGAGGCGAGCATCTTGATCGGCACGAGGATCAGCAACAAGGTGATGGGGATTTGTTCGCGCAATGTCATGTTCACGGGTTCGAACCCGTTTCCATACACGTGCGGCCACCAGACGCCGAGCACGCCCACCAGCGCCATGCCGATGGCGGGCTTGATCCAGCGCGGCAACGGAAGTTTTTCAAACACGTCCTGCGAACCAAACAGCATGCGGACGAACAGCAACGAGATGAGGCCCGACAACACTCCCAGCCCAAGGTAGGGGAGTAATTCCCACGCCGACACAAATTCGTAGTGAGGCACGTCGAAGCGGGGCAGGTTGCCCATGCAACTGCGAAACACCAGCGTCGAAATCACCGAAACGACCACGACCGGCCCGAGCACGTCCAGCGCGAAATTGCCCATCAACAACTCGAGCGCGAACAGCGATCCGCCGATAGGCGCGTTATAGACCGCCGCCAGCGCCGCAGCGGCAGACGCGCAGACGAGGATGCGAAGTTGTTGAGTGGAAAGCTTGAAGCGCCGGCCAATGTGCGAGCCAATGGCGCTGCCCAGCATCGCCATGGCGCCTTCGCGTCCGAGGGAGCCGCCGGTGGCAATGGTCACAACAGCCGCCGTGTCACGCGGCCAGACTTCACGCAGGGAGAGCACGCCGCCCTTAATGCCGACAGCCTGCATGATTGTGGTGATGCCGCCACCGCGTGTCTGGACGCGGAACACCCAGCCGATCGCACCCACCAACAGCCCGCCGACAAGGGGAATGATAATGTGGAGCGGCCAGGGATTGTTTTGGGCCGCCGTAAACAGGTTTTGCCCGTTGCCCCAAAACTGGTTTTGAAGGAAAGAGATCAAGTGAGCGGTCGCCACGGAGGTAAACCCGACTGCCAGCCCGACGACAGGCAGAAGCACAAGAAACAGGTTCTCGCTGGGCGAGCGCCTGGCCAATTGACCCCAGATCAGGGCTTTGGCTTTTTCTATGATGCTCTCAATGATTTTGAGCATGCGACATTTTCACGCAGACCGCGTGCCGGGTCAATTGCGCGGTGCAGCGTACCAGCCAATAAGGCGAAAGACAATTCGGTTTGCATTTGGAACTGGTTGCCATCGTGAAAGAAATGCTTGCAATTTGGCCGATGTTGGTTCACCGTACAAACACGTATGCGCGGCGCCTTAAGGAGGGGGCTGACGCAGCGAAAGGAGGATAGTGACGCAAATGACGTTCCGCCGTCCGACACATCAGGAGGTCTCTGCTCGTGCTTACCAACTTTTCATCGAGCGAGGTCGGGTGGAAGGCCATGCCGTGGATGATTGGTTGCAGGCTGAGTACGAGTTGATGCAGTTGCCCGTGCGCATGCTCGCGGAGATGGAGCCACAAGAAGAGGCGCCGAGGGGAAACGGGAAGCAACGCAAGCGATCCATCATCGATCTGGTTCACGCCGCAATGTATTGAGCCAGAGAAGGTAAGGGGGCCAATTTAGATTGGACGGGTCTTCGAAGACACCGTGCAGGCGATAGGTGTATAAGGGAAGAGGCTTCAGTTCGCAACCTCGTCTGACACCCACTCCAGGCCAATTCCGACAGCCACGTCCCTGAACCGTTTCCTCATTTCCCAATAATTCCTGCCTGTAGATTTACCCGACTTGATGTACAAACTAACCTCAGGTTTCTGATGGAGTCGAATTATTCAAATGGAGCGTTGATTCGCCGGTTGCTGGGATTGAGCTGGCGGTATCGGGCGGGATGCGCCCGCGTGTTTACCTACCAGATCATTTTGCTGGCGACGGGATTGGGCGGGCTGGGGTTGACCGGTTTGGGAATCGATTATGTCCGGCACGAACTGCAGCCCACGGCTAAGCCGCCACATTGGCCGTTCCATCTCGTGCCGCCTGCTGACTGGCCGAGGATGAGGGTGTTGTGGGCGATCGCCGGGGTTATCCTGGTGCTGGCCCTGGTGCGCACCGTGCTGAATTATCTGTACAGCGTTGCCGTGGCGGAACTGATGGAGAGCCATGTCGTCGTCGATATTCGCACGCAGGTATACGACAAGCTTCAGCGGTTGAGCTTCCGTTTTTTCGACGCGAACGCCAGCGGCTCGATCATCAACCGCGTGACGGGTGACTCGCGCGCCGTTGCCAATTTCCTCAACCAGGTATTGATCCAGGGCGTGATCATGGTGTTGTCGCTGCTGGCCTATCTGGGCTTCATGTTGTTGATCAACGTCCGGCTCACGTTAATGTGCCTGGCGACGACGCCCTTTTTGTGGCTGCTCTCCGCCGTGTTCTCGCGCACCGTCCAGCCGGAGTACATGCGCAATCGCGATTTGTCCGACGACATGATCCTGACGCTGGCGGAGACCGTCCAGGGGATCCAGACCATCAAGGGCTTTGCGCGCGAGCCCGAACAGAACGCGAAGTTCGAAGCCAGAAATCGCGCGGTGATGGACCAGCAGGAATCCATCTTTTGGAAGGTCAGCCTGTTTGTGCCGACCATCGGCTTCTTCACGCAGGTCAATATTTTCATATTGCTGGCCTACGGCGGCCATCTCGTCGTGAAAGGCGAGCTGCCGATCGGCACGGGCATGGTCGTGCTGGCCGGCGTGCTCCAGCAATTCTCGGCGCAGATCACCAGCTTCGCGCAGATTGCCAACACGGCGCAGCAAAGCCTGACCGGCGCGCGGCGCGTCTTCGAAGTGCTGGACTCGCCGGTGGAGATCTACAGCGCATTGAATGCGGCGCATCTGGAACGCGCCAAGGGCGCCGTCCGGTTCGATCACGTGACATTCGGCTACAGCAAGGGCGAGCCCGTCCTTGAGGAAGTTGATTTCGAGGTGCCCGCCGGAGAATGCATCGCGATTCTGGGCCCGACCGGCGCGGGCAAGAGCACGTTGTTGAGCTTGATCCCGCGCTTTTACGAACCGTCGCACGGGCGGGTGCTGATCGACGAAACCGATGTGCGACAGCTCGACCTCGACGATTTGCGGCGCCAAATCGGGCTGGTGTTCCAGGAAAGCTTCCTGTTCAGCAACACCGTGGCGGCGAACATCGCGTTTGGGCATCCCAGCGCGACGCGCGAACAGATCGAGCGCGCCGCGACCATTGCGGCGGCGCATGAGTTCATTTTGCAATTGCCGCAGGGTTACGACACGCTGCTGCGTGAAGGTGGCAAGGACCTTTCCGGCGGCCAGCGCCAGCGGCTGGCGATTGCCCGCGCCATCCTGCTGGATCCGTCGATCCTGTTGCTCGACGATCCGACGGCGGCGGTTGATCCGCAGACCGAGCACGAGATTCTGCAAGCGATCGACAACGCGATGCGGGGGCGCACGACGTTCATCGTGGCCCATCGGCTGAGCACGCTGCGGCGGGCCCGACGGGTGATCGTACTGGAGCACGGACGTGTCGTGCAGGTTGGCCGGCACGAGGAGCTGATGGGCCGGGAAGGGCATTACCGCCTTGCCATCTCGCTTCAGCTTGCGGGAGACGACGGCGGGCCGGCCATCATGGGTGATATCAGGAGCGTGGAAACGTGAGCGTCAAACCGAAAGCGACCATCACGCACATCCATTCGGACACAGCCGACGAAGAGCGGCAGCGTCCGCTCGAATTCGGATTGATCGTGCGGTTACTGGGGTACATGCGGCCCCATGCGGCCCGGAGAAACTGGCTGTTCATTCTGGTCACGCTGCGCGCCATTCAATTGCCGTTGCTGGCGTGGATCATCGGTTCAGTGATCAACGGGCCGATGACGCGCGGTGACGCACGGGGCGTGATGTGGGGTGCGGCGGGTTTCCTGGCGTTCGCGGCGCTGACGCAATTCTGTTTCCATTTCCGACAGCGGCTGGCGCTGGAACTGGGCGAATCGGTGATCCACGACATCCGCAACGAGATTTTCCAGCATCTGTTGCGCATGCCGATGAGTTTTTACAATCGGACCAAGCTGGGCCGGATCATCAGCCGGTTTGTGTCTGACGCCGAGGCGATGCGCGTGGGTGTGCAGGACGCATTGTTCGTCACGCTGGTGCAGACCGAACAGATGGTGGTCTCGGCGGCGCTGATGCTGTGGTACGACTGGGCCTTGTTCCTGGTAGTACTGGCGATGGCACCCATACTGGCGGCGCTGAACCATCATTTTCGCCGGAAACTGAGTTACGCCAACCGGCAGGTCCAGGAAAGCTGGAGCCGCGTCACCGCGACAATCGCGGAATCGGTCAACGGCATCCGCGTGACGCAGGGGTTTGTGCGCCAGGACGTCAACGCGGGCCTGTTCGCCGACCTTATCACGGATCACTCGAGGTTCAATCTCGGCGTCGCGCGCGCGTCGGGTGTGTTTCTGCCGATGCTGGAAATGAACAGCCAATTGTTCACCGCGGCGTTGCTTGTCGTCGGCGGCTATCGCGTGCTGCATCCGGGAATTGCGATGCCCGTCGGAAGCCTGATCCAGTTTTTCTTCCTGGCGAACCTGTTTTTTGGCGCGATCCAGCCCATCGGCCAGCAATACAACCAGGCGCTGGTGGCGATGGCCGGCGGCGAGCGCGTGTTCAAGATGCTCGATTCGAAGCCCGATTGGGAGGAACCGCCGACGGCAATTGACCTGCCGCCGATTCGCGGACAGGTGGAGTTTCGCCACGTGACGTTTGGGTACGGCACGGGCAGGCCGGCCTTGCGGGACGTGAATTTTGTGGCGCAAGCGGGGCAGACAATCGCGCTGGTCGGCCACACCGGCGGCGGCAAGAGTTCAACGATCAACCTGATCACCAAGTTTTACCTGCCCGACGAGGGCGCGGTGTTGATCGTTCGTCATGACACGCGCGAAATCAAGGGTGACTCGCTTCACCGCCAAAT
>CAZAQZ010000128.1:0-7575 GCA_964487175.1 uncultured Verrucomicrobiota bacterium
ACACGTCGGGCTTCCTCCTCCCGAATACTGCGGGATGTTGAGCACGCCTCCCGAGTAGGTCGCCGCGCCGCTGGTGCCCGTGGTGGTGAGAGTGAGCGTGCTCGCGCCGCTGAAGAGCGCGTAGGTGCTTGCCGAGCCGCACAGGTAAAAGTTCGCGTCGAACAGGAGGGCTGGGCTCATCAACTGCGAGCAGCTCGAGCCGGTGGGGTTCCAGTAGATTTGCAATGCCCCATTCTGCGCGACTGGCGACGGCAAGTCCGCGACGCCTTGCGCGAGCGCGAGCGCGCAGAAAGAGAGAAGCAGAGCCAGCGATTTCATGCCCGGTTATTCGCCGGGCTTATGGATAGAGGATCTCTTCCCAGGTGATCGAGCACGCGTACAGGGCCGCGGTGTAGGTGCCCCCGTTTTGCCACAGCGGCAGCCATCCCTGGCCGGGCGGGATGATGATCGAGCCGTCGATCAGATCGTCGGTCGAGACCAGATAGGGCGATGCCGGAATAGTGGCGGTGTTGGCGAAGTTGGTGGGCATCAGAATGGCCGGAGCCGGGCCGCCGGTGAGCGCCGCTCCGCCGGCCGAGGTGTAACCGCGCGCGACCGAGCCCGCTCCGCCGCCCAGTTGGTTGTTGAGAATCGTGCCGGAGGGCGCCAGCGTGGGGACGCCCGAGAGCGTGCCGTGGAAGATCGGTCCCGCGCCGGTCATGGTGGCCGAAATGTAGCCCAGCCGGAAGCGTAGGAGGACGAGCGCCTTGCCGCTCGATGCGGGATTGGCGAGGGCGAACTGAGTGGAGGCCGCCGCGGCGGCGCCGGCGATGTTGCCGGCCGCTACCGTGCCGGTGGCCGCCGCCAGCACCATCGTATAAACGTTGCCGCGATATACCGCTTCTTGATAGGAGCAGTGGCCATTGCAATCGACCAGTGCCCCGTCCTTGGAGACGCGATCTTGCGTGAGCGCTCCGTCGCTGAGCACCTGCGGGCCGACTCGAACTTGCGGAAACATAACTCGCTCCTTATACCGGGATTTCTTCCCAAGTGATCGAATAGCCGCACAGCACTGAAGTGCCAGCGGCAGCCCAGAGGGGCGCCCAGCCGCCGCCCTGCGGCACGATCAGGCAGCCATCGAGCAGGTCGTCGGTCGAAACGCAGTAGGGCGAGGCCTGCGCGGTAGCCGTGGTCGAGAAATTGGCGAGCATGTGCGTCAGCACGGCCGGGCCGCCGGTCAGCGCGGTCCCCGCCTGCGCGGCAGTCGCGAAGCCCTTGGCGACCGAAGCGGCGCCGTTGCCAACCACGTTCGAGAGAATCGTGCCCGTGCCGGCCACCGAAGTGGACCCGATGTAATAGCCGTGGAACACGGGGCCGCCCACGGGGGTGCCCGAAATGATGCCCAGGCGGAAGCGGAGCAGCACGAGCAGCTTGCCCGACGCCGGCGGATTCATCAGCGCGAACTGAACGGCGGCTGCCGCCGCGGCGCCCACCAGATTGCCGGCCGCGTTGCCGGTCGCCGTCGCCGGCAGGTTCATGGTGAAGACGTTGCCGCGGTAGGTCGGCTCCTGGTAATAACCGTGCGCGTTGATCCCGCAGAGAGAACCGTCCTTAGTCGCGCGTTCCTGCGTGAGATCGCCATCGGCGAGAATCTGCGGTCCAACTCTGACACTCGGAAACATATTTTTTCTCCCTTACCTGAGCACCTCGGCCGAAAGCGAATAGGTGTAGCTCAGTAGATCCAAATGCTTGACCAGCACGTCCCACTGATACGGAACCGGGCGCGAGACGGCCTCGCGGATGTTGCCGAACGGCGGGTCTGGCGCGAAACACATTTCGTAGGCGTAGGTGCCAACCTGCGTCACCGCCATCCCCCCGGTCGTCAGCTCGACGGCGTTGCCGGTGATCTTGTCGTGTCCGCGAATCACCGGCGCGATGCCGGCGCAACCTGTCGCGATGGCGGTAATCGAAAGATAGAGGCGCAAGGCGGCACAGTCGGCGTCGATGAATATCTGGCTCGCGAACCCCATCGGGTAGACCCCGGCGGCGGCTTGCCGCGCCAGGCTCGGCAGCAGGCTGCGCGCGGTCTTGAGGGATGCCCAGGCCATCGGTTTATCCCAGCGTCACCAGGTCGTAGGAGATGGTCACGATCATCGTTCCGGTGCCGGTGGTGAACAGTCCGGTCGCGTTGCCGATGTAGAGACCCGAGTTGGCGTTGGTGCCGTCACAGGGCACCGTGACTCCGTTCGATCCGGAGGCCGCGTAGAAGGCGGTCAAAACGTTGCCGGCGCCGCCCAGCACAACCGAGGCCGGCAGCGAGCCGGCATGCACCGCGGTGCCCGCGGCGTGAGCCGAGTTTCCGTACTGGACGACGACAACGCCGCCGCTCAGGTAAGCGGTGGCCGTGCACTTCATCTCCATGAGGACCTGCGACACCACAATCCCGATGCCGGCAGCCGGAGCCGCGAGAAGCAGAATTTCGGCCGTGTACATCGACAGGATGCTGGCCGAGGGGACGGTTACTTGCAGCACGCGCTGGCTGGTCGATAGCGCGCCGCTCAGGAGGAGGCCGCCGGCCGCGTCCATCGCGGCTAGAGTCGTTCCATCGGGCTGCTCGACCTGCCAGGGGTAAGCCGTCTGCCCCGTGGGTACCTGGATCGAGAGACCTACGTCGAGGCCGGTCCCGGTAGCCGCTACGCCACCGAAGAGGTCCTCGTGGCCCTTGCTGCCGGCGCCACGAAGCGTGATGATCGTCGGACCCTTGAACCGGGTGCTCCCGGTGGTCCGCTGGGTTGCCGTCTGCGCCATGTGTGCCCCTTACTGGCTGCCGATGCCGTAAATCCCGTAGAAGCCGTTGTAGCCGACCGAGAACCGCATCCAGCCGGCGGTCTTAACGCTGCGGCTGTCGAAATCCACGTCGTGCACGGTGTTGAAAGCCTCGCGCTCGTAGAAGCGCAATTCCGTATCCGACTTCTCGCCTTCGAGGAACCACGAGTGAACGTCGGTCAAATAATCCCAGACCATCCACGAGTCCATCGACGGCATGCCGCTGCGCCGGCGGAAAGCGTTGATCGTGTGGTTCGCGGTATCCGGCCGCCAGTCCGCGCCACCCAACAGCTCCGCGCCCAAGAATTCCAGCGGCGCCGGGAAGATAGCCTGCTTGGTGGGGATGCGCAGGCGCTTGCCGCGGTGATCGAGCGTCTGCCGCATGTCGGTCAGCGCGAGCTGAATCGAGGTCACATCGGGATCGGAAGCGTAACTCAGTTTGTTGGTCTGCGTGCCGCCGCCGATCAGCGGGTGAGCGGTGGAGAAAAGGTTTTGCCCGTCGGGTCCGGTGACCGCGCCCGTGTCATACGAGAAACCCGTATTGAACACGTTGGCGGCGACCACCTCTTTGGTTTCCTTGGCCGAGCGGCCGAGCTCGGTGGCGAGTTTGCGCACCACGCCGAACTTGTCGTCGTCCATGGCGACCTTGGAAACGCGGAAGCCGAGCCCGTACTGGGCGTGGATGTAAGTCTTATTGAAGGCCGGCAGCGCCTCGTCGTAGCGCGTCACGTCGCCCTCGGGGATGACCGCGAACTGGCCGAAGCCGGTCACTTCCGTGGTCTGCTCGATCGAGCGCGAGCTCGATTCCATGCGGAAGACGTTGACGAACTCGTCGGGGAACCGCGAGTATTTCGTCATGATGACCTCGTCGATCGCCGGCAGCATCGACTGCAAGAAGAGATCCGGAAATAGCGTTCTGACAAACATGGCTTAAAACCCCTCCGAGACTGCCCTGGACGCGGGCGCCCGCTCGGGCGCCCACTGTCCGAAAACCAGCGATCCTTACAGGCCCGCCGCGCCTTGCGCGAAGATGCTTTTCAGAATCGTTACTTCAAAAATCGCGTTCGCGCCTTCCATGTTCGGAGGCACGGTGGAAATCTTGAGCAAGCGCATGTCGAGCCCCGCCGTGGTCGCGATGGTTGCCCCATCCACCGCCATGCCCGATATCTTGGTGGTCGTCGAGCCGGCCGTGGTGAACGACACGTTGGCGTTTTTGCCGACGTGGCTGGCCGTCGAGTAAGTCACTCCGGTCTTACCCTGAACCGCATAGATGATGTCCACCTCGTCGAAAACCAGGTGCACGGTGGCGGTCGAGACGGCGCCGTAGTTCATCGACACGCCGACCCACAAAGTCGTGCCGGCGGTTCCCTCGTTGGCGTTGGCCACGCCCGTCAAGTTCAGGTCGGGCCGCTCGGGCATCGCAACCGCGGTGGCCGACTTCATGAGCAGATCGAAAGCGAAAATCGCCGAGGTTGAATCGCTCGCCGGTTTGCCGTATTCACTCACGGAGAACGGCGAGCCGCCCAGGCGCGCGATCGGCCGGAAGCCAAAAGGATTGTTCGAATTTGCCACTGAGGTGTTCCCCCCTACGCCCGGTTATTCGCCAGCGCGGGAGGAACTTTTAACGGACTTACCGCTGCCGTTCGAGCTTCACACCCATGGTGAGCTCCTCGCCGAGCAGTTCCTCGCGCTCGCTGGCGTTGCCGCGCACTTTCTCGTTGCTGGCGAGCGGACGCACCGACTCGCCCAGGCTGCCGGCGGCTCTGACATAGCGCTCCTGGGCCTGCAAGTAACTTTCTTCCTGCTCGCGCACGGCCTGCCGGCTTTGGTCGGCGTAGTGGCGGCAGCGGGCCTGTATGATGTGAGTCGGGATCTTGCCCATGAGCAGGGTGCCGGCCTTGGCCACGTCACCGTCGGGCTTGAGCACCAGCACATAGCCGCGCATGCCCAGCACGTCGATGCAGCGCTGGGAAAGAAAGCGGTAACTCATGCCGGGCTCGTTGCCGTAGGCCATTACGCACTCGCGCAGCACGTTCGAACCGGAGCGGAACGGATCGCCGATGTCGCCATCGACCTCGTACTCGACCTGGCGCTGGGGGATGCGCATGATGCGGTCGCGGAAAGCCGTTGCGACGGCCTCGATGCCGAACCCTTTGTGCCGCTTGGTGCCGTAGATCGTCGCGTAGAGGCCCCTACGCATCACCGGATCGGGCACGGCTTCATGCCCTTTTTCGAGGATCGTTCGGTAGGTCATCTCGGCATATTCCTCGAGCCCGATCTCCTGGATGCGTGCCTGCATGCCCGGGCATTGGTCGAGCAGCGGATCGGGACCGTAGACGGTGCGCGTCACGGTGGGCGCTTCCTCGCCGAAGGCGACTTTGTCAAACTCGTCGCGCAGCGCCTCGGCCGCGCTGGATGGTTCGCCGTCGCCGCCCAGGTCGAGGCCCAGGTTGGGAATCTCTTTCAGACGCTCGTCGAGGCGCTCCTGGCGCCGGCGGAGAATCTCCGCATTGTGCTGGTCGGCCGGATCCGGCGCGGTGCGTGTGGGTTTCTTCTTTGCCATGGTCTACCTCCGAACGGCTACGCCGGCCTTGGCGCGTTTCTTGTACATCTCGATGGCCTGCTCGCGGGTGACACCGTCCACCGCCAGCATCTTGATTGCGATGTTGATCTGGTCCTGGTCGAGCTCGTCGGACTGTTGATCGTCGCCGGCGGGCGCGCTCGCGCGGCCTCCGCGATCGCCGCCACCGGCCGCCGCTCGATCGCGCCGCCTCTGCTCTTTCTCGGCCGCGGTGTCGGCGGCGATCTGGCTGGGCGTTTTGAGCTTTCCCGCGCGGATAAAGTCCAGCTCGGTGCCCTCGGCCGCCATCTCCATGGCGAGCCCTTCAGCTACTCCCTGCTGCTTCAACTTGCCGTAGCGCAGCGCGGTGGCCTGGAAAAACTCGCTCTTGTCGCTCTTGAGTTCCGGGTAACGCTCGACCAGGCGTGCCTGCGAGCTCAGCTCGGCGGCCTTCTGGTTCACCGCGGCCGTCATCTCGCTGCCCTTGACGTAACCGTTGCGCGCAGCCCATTCGCCCAGGTATCGGTCGAAGGCCTTGCCGCCACGCGTGGCGATTTCGAGCACATCGACGTCGGGCTCCTCGGCCGCCGCCGCCGGCGTGGCGGCGACGGGCGCGGGTTGGCGCGCTCGCTCGCTCCAGAACTGCGCCGTGCGCTCGGCGGCGGCGCGCGCTTCCACGTCGGCGGCGCGGCCGGCTTTCTCGGCGGCCAGCTCAGCCTGTAGCGCGGCCACGTCCACGACGGGAGCGGCGGGAGTCTCGGGAGTAACGGGGGTGGCGGGTGTCGGTGTCATATTTTGAGAACCTCGGTACCAAACTGGGTGCCTTTGAAAAGATCCTTGCGCGCCGGCAGGTACTCGCGGGCGCACTTGGTGCACAGCAATTGCATGATGCCGTCGCGCGGCATCACGTACATGCGAACCTGCACGCCGGGTGTGCGGTCGCTGAGCTCCTGCCAGCTCAGATAGCAGCCCTGGCAGCCTGCCGGCGGCGCGCCGGCGAGTACCTCGAGCGCGTGAAAATGCCAATCGAGACAGTCGTCGCAAACGGTCTGCGCTTGCGTGACCTGATGCAGCCGGAAGCGCGGCAGCTCGCGCGAACAGTAATTGCAGCGGTCGAATAGGACACGCTGGAGCGCGGCGGTCATGCCAGTTCCCAGTCGAGCAGGTGTCGCATAAGTGCTGTGCGGCTATTCGCCGCGCACGCGGGCGCTTTTATCGAAGTTCGCCAGGAGGTTCTGCGCGAAGCGGTAGAGGAACAGATACAGCCTCGATCCCTTCGGCAGCGGATCCGGCAGCGCGCGCGCGGCGGCCGAGAATACAATCGCCATCACCGCCCCGGTCAGCCAGGATGGGATGGAGATGTGCATTGGTGGTTAGGCCTTCTTCAGCAGGCTGGCCAGGGCCGTGACTGCGGTGGTCTGCACGTCCGAGGGCACGGTCTTGAAGGCCGTTTCGAGGGCCTGTACCAGGCCAATGATCTCCTGGGTCAGCGTGATTCCGCTCGGTACCAGGCTCAGGATCAGTTCAAGGATGCTAATTGCCGTCATGGGTTGGGCGACCTCTGAGGCAGGCCGCGGCGCGAGCGCCGCGGCCCCTCGGGTTAGGAAGTTTTGCTGCTGGTTTGGGAAGGGGTTGAGGCCCCGCCCGCTGCGGTCACGACCACCGGCACGAGCGCCGCGATGGTCTGCGAGATGGCGGTGGCCAGCGCGCTGGCAATAACCGGAGTCAGCGCGGTGAACAGGTTGGCCACATTGGCGGTGACTGCTTCAGCGCTCACTGCCTCGCCGGCTCCGGCGGCGGCAACGGCGCCCTTGGTGGTTTCGCTCGCCGCGGTGCCCGCCGGCGAAACGGTCTGTTCGTTCTCGGTCTGTCCGGTGGCGATTGCGACGGCCAGAATCGTGTCGAGCGCCTTGTCCATGCTGGCCGCGTTCTGCGCGCGCCGGCTGGCGGTTTGTGCCTGGTCGAGCTTGACGGATTCCCAGGCGCGAGCGTTGGCTGCCGTCTCGCGCCGGCTATCCAGTTCCTCGTCGAAGAGGAGTTTGATGTTTTCGGCGCCGCCCAACAGGGTGGGCTGGTGCGGTTGCTGCTGTGCGTAGTTCGGGTTGACGATCTGGTCTGCCATTTAGTGGCTCCTTTTGGGTTGGAGGGGGTTGACGGTTGCGCAAGCCGGTTCGCCGGCCGCAGGTATCATACTCGGCTGTTCGCCGGGT
>CAZAQZ010000129.1:0-7575 GCA_964487175.1 uncultured Verrucomicrobiota bacterium
AGCTTATACCGCTTGCGAAGGAGCCGCGCTTTCATACTTTCACTCCAAAAACTGCCACGGCAGGAACGCCGACACACAGTGTCGGCCTACAGTGGGGGGACGGCGCGGAACCGGAAAAACAGGTTGACAAAATGGTATGCTGTGTGCATAAGTATTGTTGACGTATGGATGCAAAGTGCATATGGGGCAAACGCGCCGTTTGTCCTCCGGACGACCCGGGGTACGCTGCAAGCCCCCGAAAAGGAACCTAGCGTAAGCTAATGTAACCTAATGTAAGTAAAAAAATTTTGTTTGAAGGGTGAATCAGTGACAAAATGTCAGTTTTTGACCGGAAATTGGCCCGGATACCGTCTGCTTGACGACCGGTTTGTGTCGGCCCCATACTCCCGCAAAACAATTCAGGAGATCACATGGTTGACAAGGTTCGCGTAACAATTTGGAATGAATTCCGCCACGAGAAGAAAAACGAGGCGGTGAAGAAGATTTATCCCGAGGGGATGCACGTCACGATCGCCAAGGGGTTGACGGCGGCGGGCGGGTTTAGCTGCAAGACGGCGACGCTTGACGAGCCCGAACACGGGTTGACCGAGGAAGTGCTGGCGTCGACCGATACGCTGATTTGGTGGGGTCACATTGCCCACGGTGATGTAAAGGACGAGATCGTCAAACGCGTCCAGAAGCACGTGCTCGAAGGGATGGGCCTGATTGTGTTGCACTCCGGGCACTTCTCAAAAATCTTCCGCGTGCTGATGGGGACGAATTGTTCCCTCAAATGGCGCGAGGCGGATGAGAAGGAGCGGTTGTGGAATCTGGCGCCCGGTCATCCCATCACGGAAGGACTGGGCGAGTATTTCGAATTGCCCTATGAGGAGATGTACGGGGAACGATTCGATATTCCCGAGCCGGACAAGTTAATTTTCATTTCCTGGTTCGAGGGCGGGGAAGTGTTCAGGAGCGGCTGTTGCTGGGACCGCGGTAACGGACGCGTCTTTTATTTCCGTCCCGGCCACGAAGCGTATCCGACGTACCACAACGAGACGGTGCTCCGCGTGATCGCCAACGCGGCGCGTTGGGCGCGACGGCGTGTAACGATTCCGGACAAGTGCCCGAAGTCACCCGCGTTGGAACCAATCAAACCGAAGCACGAAAGTTTCGGTCGGGCCGGCGTCGTGCAGAAAATGAATTAGCGGGGAGGATGGCCTTCGTCCACATCGATCAAGTCGAAGAAGGTTTGGATATCGGCCCTGTGGGAGATGCCGTATTCCTTCAGGCGTTGGGCGAGACGTTCGCTGGCCGAATCGCGCCAGCCGCGTTTGCGCAGGAAGTCGCTCCAGGTCTCGATCTCTTCGTCGGTCGGTTTGCGGCCCTGCTCAAAGCACCATTGCAGGATTTCCTCATCCGCGCCGCCGAGTTTCACGCGCGCGACAAGGTCTTCGTATTTGATGTGGAGAAAGTTGCAGCAGCGGCCGTCGAAACCGGCCCCGAGGTTGCCGGTGTAATCGGGAGGCAGCTTGCCCTGTGCGTGGAGTCGGATTTTATCGAGCATTCGCCCGAAATAAACAAGGCCGCCGACCGTGTCGTGGCAACTGCGCAGATGGGGGACGTTCATGGACGTGATTGTAGCGCAGAAAGATTTGACTATCAATCACCGTCGGAATCTGCGCTTAATGACCCTGCCGTAACCAGTAATCACCACGGAGGTAATTCGGATGCGAAGAATCATGTTGATCGGAATGAAGTGTTGGGCCATCGCGGTCGTGGCGCTGGTCGCAGCCAGCCCCAGCCAGGCGGCGACGAAATATGTCGCCGACAGTCTCAAGGGAACGTTCGCGTTCCAGTTGCACGGGATTACAAGCTTCGCACCATTTTTTGACGGGACGGCGGGCAAAACGAACTCGGGCATTGCGTCGGCCCCCCGGCAGGACATCATGCGTGTCGGCGTTTTCACCTCCGACGCCAAAAGCAATCTGGTGGGACGGACCGTTGCCACCACCGACGACGGGATCACGACCGTCGTGATCGACTATAACTGGACGGGTGTTTACACCGTCACCTCCAATGGCCTGGGCACGATTACGATCCACGCGCCGACGGACGCCGACATCAATTCCTGCAAAACGGGCGACGGCACACCTCAAACCGGCTGCGCGGCGTTTGAAGGTGTCGAGACTTATGAGTTCGTCATCTCGGGCAACGGTGGCACCAAGGCGATCATCCTGACGGAGACCGACAACGCGGGTGGGGGCGCGAAGATTTTTCTGACGGGCGCCGCCTGGACGCAGAACACGTCACACAGCCCCGGCGGTGGCAGCTCGTTCCCGTTCCCGTTCTAGGGCACCGGCCTGTTGCGAGGGCCGCACTCTATCCTTCATTTTTTTGCGGAGGCCACTATAATCGCCCCCCATGCAACTTCTCGTAGCCACTCACAATAGGGACAAGTTGAAAGAGATCCGGCCCTTGCTGGCGGATCTCAATCTCGATCTGATCGCGTCGGCCGACATGCCCAGGATCCCGGAGATCGTTGAAGACCGGCCGACGATTGAGGAGAACGCGGTGAAGAAGGCGGTTGAGACAGCCAAGGCGGCCAAGCGGTTGACACTGGCCGATGACACGGGGCTTGAAGTAGATGCCTTGGATGGGCTGCCCGGAGTGCGGTCGGCCCGGTTCGCCGGGGACGACGTGAGCTATCACGAGAACAACAAGAAACTGCTGGGTCTGTTGCAGGCCATTCCCCTGGAGAAACGGTCGGCCCGATTTCGCTGCGTGGTGGCCATCGCGGACGAGAAGGGATTGGTGGACACGGTGGAAGGCATCTGCAACGGGACGATCATTGTGGAAGAGCGGGGCGGCGGCGGGTTTGGCTACGATCCCTTATTCATCCCCGACGGTCAGGTGAAGACGTTCGCCGAGCTTCCGCCCGAAGTGAAGAACCGCATTAGTCACCGGGCCAAGGCACTGCAGAAGGCATGGGCCGTGCTCTCGCGTTACCTGCGCGAACATGCGTGAGCAACACGTGAAAGCATTTATCCTGGCGGCTGGTTTGGGAACGCGGTTGCGGTCACTGGGTCTGGACGTCCCGAAGGTGATGGTGCCCGTGGGCGGCAAGCCGCTGCTCGAACATCATATTGAGCTGCTTCGCCAGCAGGGGATCAAGGAGTTGATCGTCAATCTCCACTACCTGCCCGAGAAGATCACCAGCTATTTTGGCGACGGAAGCAAGTGGGGTGTGCACATTACCTATTCGCTCGAGCCAGAACTGCTGGGCACGGCGGGTGCCATCAAGAAGATGGAAGCGGAGCTGCGTGGTGGTCCGTTTGTGGTGTTGTACGGCGACAACCTGATTCGAATTGAGCTGGCCACGCTGGTCGAGTTTCATCGGGCGCGGAACGCACTGGCGACGGTGGCGTTATTCGAATCGCCCGAGCCATGGACGGGCGGGGTGGTGGAAACCAAATTGGACGGGCGGATCGTGCGATTCGTGGAAAAGCCCGACCCGAAACAAGTTTCGACAAATCTGATCAGCGCTGGTATTTTGGTGCTCGAATCGGGGGTATTGGACTCGATTCCAGCCCGGACGTTTTATGATTTTGGGAAGGATTTGTTTCCGAAATTGCTGGCGGAAGGAAAACCACTATACGCGATGAAACCGGATGCTTATGTGCAGGACGTGGGCACGCCCGAGCGATTGGCGAAGGCCCAACGCGATTTTGAGGCCGGACTGAAATGATTATCACCCAAACACCCTTGCGCGTCTCATTCGCCGGCGGCGGCACGGATTTTCCCGACTTCTACGAGAAGCACGGGGGCTGCGTCGTCAGTTCGGCGATCGACAAATTTGTCTACTGCATCGTCAAGGAACGGTTCGACGACAAGATTTACGTCAATTACTCCAAGAAGGAGATCGTTGATTCGATCGACCAGTTGGAACACGAGCTGGTGCGGGAGGCGATGCGCAAAGTCGGCGTGAAGAAGGCCGTGGAGATCTCCTTTTTGTCCGACATTCCCGCCGAGGGATCAGGGCTTGGTTCATCAAGCTCGGTGACCGTCGGCGTGCTCAATGCTCTCTACAATTACACGGGCGAGACGCCGTCGGCGGAACGGTTGGCCCGCGAGGCGTGCGAGATCGAGATTGGTATTCTTGAAAAACCAATCGGCGTGCAGGACCAATACATCGCGGCGTACGGCGGACTGCGCTGTTTTCAGTTCGGCCCGGGGCGCGACATCAAGGTGGAACCGGTGAAAGCCACCCGCGCGGTGCTGGCCGACATGGACAACATGCTGATGTTGTTTTTCACGGGTAAGACGCGTCAGGCATCGAGCATTTTGTCCGAACAGAAGTCCAATATAGCGGCGAAGGCCGATGTGTTGCGCGAGATGACCCGGCAGGCAGGGGAAGTCCGTGAGATGGTGGAAGCCGGTGACGTGGAAGGGCTGGGCCAATTGCTCCATCGCGGCTGGGAGGCGAAGCGCAAACTGGCAAAGGGTGTCAGCAACAACGAAATGGACGAGGTGTACGAGCGCGCCGTCAAGGCCGGCGCACTCGGCGGCAAGATTTCCGGCGCGGGGGGCGGCGGATTTTTCCTGCTGTGTGTGCCCAGCAATAAACGCCAGGCGGTGCGTCACGCGCTGGATAATTTACAGGAAATGCCGTTTCGGCTTGAACGCGGCGGGAGCCGCATCGTTCTCAACATGCAAAGGTATTGATTGATGAAGACAGCGAGTGAATTTGCCAAGAGCTATTTGACGGACTTGAAACAGATTTTCGATCGGCTGCCACTGGAGAAACTGGAGCCTGCGGCGCAGTTGATCGAGGCGGCGCACGCGGCAGGCAAACAAATTTTCGTCATCGGCAACGGGGGCAGCGCGGCCACGGCGTCCCACATGATGAACGACCTGTGCAAGGGCACGCTCGGCCACAAGGGCGACGCGCCGTGGAAACGGTTCCGGGTCATCGCCCTCACCGACAACGTTTCACTGATGACCGCCTGGGCCAACGACACGGATTTCAACCACATTTTCAGTGAACCGTTTAGGAACCTTGCCCAGCGTGGCGACCTGTTGGTGGCGATTTCAGCCTCGGGCAATTCGCCGAACGTCATCAAGACGGTCGAGGCTGCAAAGGAAATCGGCGTGCAGGTCATCGGCCTCACGGGATTTGGCGGCGGCAAGCTCGCGAAGATGGCGGACGTTGCCTTTATTGTTCCTTCGGACGGTTACGGCCCGGTGGAGGACATCCACATGATCCTCGACCACATCCTCACGGGCTACCTGTACGAGAAGCTCAAGCACACACACGCCCAACCATGAGCAAAGGACGCGCGCTGGTCACAGGCGGGGCGGGGTTCATCGGCTCGCACACGGCGGAGGAACTGCTGCGCGCAGGCTACGAAGTGCGCGTGCTCGACAATCTCACACCGCCGATTCACCGCTCCACGGATGAATGGCCCGAATGGTTGCCGAAGGACGTCGAACGCATGGCGGGCGACGTGCGCAATCGCGACGACTGGCACAAGGCTTTGCGCGGTGTCGACGTCGTCCTGCATCTGGCGGCCTACCAGGATTTGCTGCCGAATTTCTCCCAATTCTTCCACGTCAACTCTGTCGGGACGGCGCTCCTCTATGAATTGATCGTCGCGGAGAAACTTCCTGTTCGCAAAGTGGTCGTCGCCAGCAGCCAGTTCGTTTACGGCGAAGGCCGTTATCAGTGCGCGAAAGATGGAGAAGTGTTTCCGGATGGCCGCGAACCACAACGCCTGGCAAAAGGGCTGTGGGAACCGATTTGTCCAAAGTGCGGCGGCCCCATTAAGCCCTTGCCGTTGCTGGAGACGCACGCGAATCCGAAGAACCAGTATTCGATTGCGAAGTATTCGCAGGAACTGATGGCGTTGGCGATCGGACGGAACTACGGCATCCCGAGCGCGACGGTGCGCTACTCGATCGTGCAAGGGCCCCGCCAGTCTTTCCGCAACGCCTACTCCGGCGTCTTGCGCATCTTTACGTTGGAAATGTTGCGCGGACGTCAACCCTCCGTGTTTGAGGACGGTCGGCAATTACGCGATTTCGTGAACGTGACGGACGTGGCGCAGGCCAACCGGCTGGTGCTGGAACGCGAGGACGCGAACTATCAAGTGTTCAATGTGGGCGGGGGTCGCGGCTATACGATCACGGAGTTTGCAGGGATCGTCGCCGATGCATTGGGCGTGAAACACATCGGCGAACCGACGGGTGAATATCGTGTCGGGGACACGCGCCACAGCGTATCGGACATTGGCAAACTGCAAGAGCTCGGCTGGCAGCCGACGAAGACGGCGCACGACAGCGTCCGCGAGTACGTCGAGTGGATCCGCCACCAGAAACTGGACAAGGACTACGCGGCCGAGGCGCTTGACACACTTCGCAAGATGGGCGCGCTCAGGAAATCGGGGTGATGGAAGCCGGAGTTTACCTGTCCGTTGTGATCCCCGCCTACAACGAGGAAGATCGGCTCAGGCGTCACCTGCCGGGAATCGTCGAGTTTTTGCAGTCGAAAGGCCGGCCGTTCGAAATCATCGTCGTCAACGATGGCAGCAAGGATGACACGGCGCGCGTGACTGAAGAATTTGCGAAAACCCATCCGATGGTGCGGCTCATCTCGCTTTCGCCCAATCGCGGCAAGGGCGGTGCCGTGAAGGCGGGCATGTTGGAAGCGCGCGGTCGATTTGTGTTGTTCACTGACGCCGACCAAAGCACACCCATCACCGAGGTGGACAAGTTGCTGGTCAAACTCGAGGCCGAAGGCTACGACATGGCGATCGGGTCACGGGGCATTCCCGGCAAGAAAGTCGAGGTGCCGCAGGCCTGGTATCGAGCGCTGGCCGGCAAATTGTTCGGCGTTGGCACATGGCTGTTTTGCATTCGAGGTTTTTACGACACGCAATGCGGGTTCAAGGCCATGAAGGGCGAGGCGGCAAAGAAAGTATTTTCCCAAGTCACGTCCGCCACCGCGATATTCGACATTGAGATGCTTGTCGTGGCCGTGCGCGAAGGTTATCGCGTGGCGGAGTTGCCGGTGAAATGGGTGCACGACCCTGATACGCGCATCCCGTACAATCTGCGCCGGGCGCTGCGTATTTGGGCTGAGCTGTTTCGAATTCGCCGGGCGCAGCGCGTCGGCGTGCCCATGAGGGCGAGGAAGTGAACAAACGGCTGCAGTGGGTTCTGCTGGCATTGATCCTGGCGGTGGGCGCGTGGCTGCGGTTTTCACATCTCGACCTGCTGGAGTTTCAGGGGGACGAGGCCTACGCCACGAATCTCGCCCTCGAATTTGTCAAACACGGCAACTTGCCGCTGGCTGGATTGATGTCGAGTGTGGGCGTGACCAATCCGCCGCTTTTCATCTATTTGCTCATCCCGATGTTTGCGCTGAGCGCCAACCCGGCGGTGGTGTCTTGCTGCATTGCGTTATTGGGCTTGGCGGCGGTGGTCATCTGCTGGCACATCGGTCGCAAGTATTATGGGCCGATTGCCGGGTTGGTTGCAGCGGCGTTGTTCGCCGTGTCGCCGTGGGCGGTGATTTATTCGCGCAAGGTGTGGGCG
>CAZAQZ010000130.1:0-7544 GCA_964487175.1 uncultured Verrucomicrobiota bacterium
CCGCCCGCCGACTCGGATGAGTCCACCGACCTGTCCTCCGAAGCTTCAGCAAAGGCGGAAGGGCCATCCACTTGCAATTGTATGCACGTCGCATCCATTTACGTCATAAATAGTATGCACACCGCATGCATTTCTGTCAACATATTTCCGGCTCGGCGTCGCATTTGAAGATGGCAGGCTGGCTGCCTGGGCCTCGCCGATCACATTCCGGTGAGGATTGGCTGCTGCCCGACGGATAGGCTGTGACGATGCAGGAACTCGGTCACCACTTGCTCGAATTCTTTTTTGCGCAGTTCATAGGCCCCGTGGCCGCCGCCGTCGATGAATTGCAATTCGGCGTCGGGAATGGCCCGGGCGGTTTCGCGCAGCAGTGCGGGCGGAAAAAACACGTCATCCGTGCCGCCAACCACCAGCGTCGGCGACTTGATGCGGCCGACCAGACTGGAAGTGTCATGAGTCAGGCAGGCGCCAAGCGAAACAAGGAAATCCGTCTTGATCGACATCCGCCGTCTCATGAGCGGAACCACGAATTGGTAGAAGGTCTGGTGATATTGCTCGATGGTCACCTTCGCCATGTCGTAGTAGAATTCCCGCCAGCGGTTCTCACGCGCCAGCGCCAGCCAGCGTTCGGGAATCCTGCGGCCTTCATCGCTGACACGGTACGCCGCGCACGCGATCACCAGTCGTTGGACACACTTCGGAAAATCAATGGCCAGATATTGCGCGATGTAACCGCCCAGGGAAATGCCCATCACCGTTGCCGGACCGATGTCGTGTTCGATGGCCGCCGCGTAATCCGCGGCCATATCGCGCGTTGTGTAACCGGCGGGCAGGTTGAGTTTTCGGCTGACGATGTACACGGTGAATTCATCGGCAAATCCTCCGTAGTGCGATGGAAGGTTCCACACCCGGCTCGATACATCCCATGCGGAGTCAGCCAAACCGGGGAAAATCACCAGCCTGTGCGCACCATTTCCCAATCGGGCGTAGGGAAGCCCGCCTTTCAAGAGACCAGTGTTCACAGCCGATTGACCCATGTTGCTCCCCCCAACATACTATCGGCTGGAATCCCGACTTTATCCAGTGTCGGGGTCACGAAATATGACAATTGGCGTGTGATCAGTCGCGACGGACTGTTTGCGGTGAGAATGCAGGAAGACAGACGGCGATGTACTCTGCGCCCTCCGGACCGGGCGTGCTGTACTGAATCCATTCGCCTTTGTGGCTGATGATTGCCTGGCCGGCACGCACTTCGATGACGCCGCCCTTATGCTTCACCTGAAGTGCGCCCTTCAACACATACGTATACTCTTCAAACTCCGGCGTTTGACCCGGTTCAATCCATCCCGACGGACTCCGCATGTGGGCGATGCTGAGGGCCTCGGTCTTCGAATTCACCCGGCCAATCACTTCATCGATGAGTTTCGGTTTGTTGCCTGCAGCGGTGATGCGAGAGGTTTTCTCAATTAATGTCGGCATAGATGATCATTCTTTCGAGTGGGAGTGGACGCTGTGGGTGATTTGTAAAGCGACGAGTCGCGAGATCACTACAGCCACGTACATCTGGCCGGCAACGGCTTCCAGGTTCGAAAGGGCGCGCGCCGGGGTTGTCTTGGGAAGAATGTCCCCGTAGGTCGTCGTGGTCAGGGTGGCCAGGCTGTAGTAGACCATCGAATTCATCAGCGCGAACTGATGGAGTGTTCCCCGTTCCGGAGCGATAAGCTTCCCAGCCTCCAGAAACGAACCGGGATGGACCACCTCGATCAGCGCGAACAGGAATGCCCAGGTCAATCCCATCGCCAGATAGGCGCAGATGGCCCCGAAAATCTTGTCGGCATTCACCCTCTCGCCTTTGAGCACGTTGAGCAGGATCGCCCCTGTGATCAACATAAAGAACAAGAACGCGCAGCTTCGCGCAAAAGCGAACACCAGCCGGCTGTCCATGAAGTGCGACAGCCATTGCGTGCTGAACGCTCCCGCCGCGAACACCAGCGCCGCCACCAGAAACCGTGGTCTGCGGCTCACCGCATACGTGGCCGTGACGAGCGTCCCCGTGAAGAAGAAACTGACAAGACGCTCGGACGCCTGTTGTTCGAGGAACGGATACAGCGCCATCCAAAGCAGCAAGGTGATGAGCAGAATCAGGAACCGCCGCTGGAACAGCAGTTCCTTCGTCGGCACATGAACGTTGGTTGTCATGTCCCGGAAGGCGCCTCCGTTGGTTTCGCGCGGTAAAACACCGCGACCTTGCCGACCTGCATGATCAAGGCCGCGCCGGTCGCTTCCGCTGTTTGCTGGGCGAGCAGGTCGCGTTCATCCCGGTCGTGATCGAAGCGAATCTTGATCAACCCATGCGCCGTCAGCGCCTGCTGGATGCTTTGCAGGACTGCGACCGTGAGCCCGTTCTTCCCAATGCGCACCACCGGCTCCAACCGTTGCGCCTCAGCCTTCAACTTGCGAATTTCGGCATTCGTCATGTGATGTGGGTAACGCTGACCGCGTCGGGCTTCGAATCTACCTGCCCGGTTACATCTTCGCAATCACGGCGTCGCCGAACTGGCTGCACTTTACTTCCTTGGCGCCTTCCATCTGGCGGGCAAAATCGTAGGTGACGGTCTTGGCGTTGATGGCGCCGTCCATGCCTTTGAGGATCAGGTCGGCGGCTTCGGTCCAGCCCAGGTAGCGGAACATCATTTCGCCGCTGAGAATCACGGAACCGGGATTGACCATGTCTTTGCCGGCGTACTTGGGCGCGGTGCCGTGCGTGGCTTCGAAGATGGCGTGGCCGGTGATGTAATTGATGTTGCCGCCGGGAGCGATGCCGATGCCGCCCACCTGCGCGGCGAGTGCGTCGCTGAGGTAGTCGCCATTAAGGTTGAGCGTGGCGATGACGTCGAAATCCTCGGGACGTGTGAGCACCTGCTGCAGCGCGATGTCGGCAATGGCGTCCTTGATGACGAGGCCCGCGCCGGGTTTGCCTTCGGGAATCCTGCACCACGGACCGGCATCGATCTCGACCGCGCCGAAATACTGCTTGGCGACCTCGTAGCCCCAGTCGCGGAACGCGCCTTCGGTGAACTTCATGATGTTGCCCTTGTGGACGAACGTGACGCTTTTGCGCTTACTCTTGATCGCATAACCGATGGCGGTGTGGATCAGCCGCACGCAGCCGGCGCGGCTGACTGGTTTGATGCCGATGCCGACGAGCACGTCGTCTTTCTCAGGTGCGCCGACCATCTTCCAAAAGTCGGCGGCTTTCTCGCGGGTGCCGAAGCGGATTTTATCGAAGGCCTTCGGAAACTCTTTCGCAATGAAATCGAGAACCTTCAGTGCCTCGGGTGATCCTGCCTGCCACTCGATGCCCGCGTAAATGTCCTCGGTGTTCTCGCGGAAGATCACCATGTCCACCTTCTCGGGATGCTTGACGGGCGAGGGGACACCCTTGAACCAGCGCACCGGACGCAGGCAGACGTACAGGTCGAGCGTCTGGCGCAAGGCGACGTTGAGCGAGCGGATACCTTTACCGACGGGCGTGGTCAGCGGTCCCTTGATGCCGACCAGGTAGTTCCTGAACGCGTCCACGGTCTCGTCGGGCAGCCAGTTGTTGAGCTTCTTGAACGCGGTCTCGCCGGCAAAGACTTCGAGCCATTCGATTTTGCGCTTCCCGCCGTAGGCCTTTTGCACCGCCGCGTCGAACACGCGCACGGAAGCCGCCCAGATGTCGGGGCCGGTGCCGTCACCGCGGATGAAGGGAAGAGTGGGATTGTCGGGGACGTTGAGTTTGCCGTTCTGGATCGAAATGGTTGCCATGTTTTAGTGCCCTCGCAAAAGCGTGGTGATGATAACAAAGGAGCCGCCCGGCGCAAGCCGCGAATCAACGGCGGTCGGCGATGGCTTGTTCGGTGGCGGCGCGGGCGATGCGCAGGGCGATCAGGCCATCCTCGCCAGTGGGCAGTTCACCGGGTTTGCCGGTTTCGAGTGCGCGGGCAAATGCGGAGTACATTCCCTCGAAGTTTTTCTCATCATGCCAAGCAAGAGGCCGCGTGCCGGCGGAGTTGCGCAATTCGAAGCGTTGTTCCTCGCGGTCGTAGAGAATCACACCGTCTGTGCCGATGATCTCATAGGTGAAACGGGACAGTGGTTCGGCGGCAGTATGGCTGAATGAGTAGCTGATTTCGACGGTGGTGTGTGCGCCATTCGCGTGGTCGAGATGAAGATACATATGATCGGGCGCTTTGTAGTCGTCCACCCACGCGGCGTGAGCGTGCTGGCGGACAACCTCTGATTCGAGCCACCAGCGGGCCAGATCGATCTGATGGACGCCGCAATCGATCATCGGGCCGCCTTCCAGCATCCGGTCTTCACGCCGTTTTTGAATGATACGTTTCCCGGCAGGATCGGCTTCGAATTTTCCGTGGCAGTTCCAGATATAAATGAGACGCAACGAACGCGCCTTTCCGATGGCGCCGTCGCGAATCAGCCGCTTGATTTCCAGCGCCGACGGACTGAAGCGATACACGAAGGCCGTGAACAGCATCAGGCCTGCGTTGCGCATCGCATCGATCATTTGCTGCGAATCCGCTTCATTCAGTGCAAGCGGTTTTTCGCACAGTACATGTTTGCCGTGACGCGCCGCGTCCAAAACGTTCTGCAGATGAACGCCTGCAGGCGACGCCACGGCCACTGCGTCGATGCCGGAAGTAAAAAACTGCCCGCTGTCGGTGAACGCCTGCGGAACGGCAAACTTGGCTTGTATCGCGCGGAGACGTGTTTCGTCGGGATCGAACAGGGCAGCGAGTTCAAGTCCCTCGACTTCCTTGATCGCGGGCAGGTGACCATAATCCGCCACCACGCCGCATCCCATAACGCCGATTTTCTTCCTAGTCATTAGCCTTGCACATCGTATCGCGGGGCGTGGCGCCTGTCTAGAGTGCGAAGCTTCAAGGTTCCATTTTGGAACCTTGAAGATGGTGAGACAAACTTGCACGGGAGAGTTTGGTTTGGCATAGTCCACGCCAATGGCTTCACAAAAGCACTTGGCTGTCCCTACGAAGACGCTAGACAGCCTGATCTATGAGATTCGCGGACAGAAGGTCATGCTGGATGCGGATCTGGCAAAGATCTACGGAGTGACGACCAAGCGGTTTAACGAAGCAGTCAAGCGAAACGCTGGGCGTTTCCCTGGCGACTTTATGTTTCAGCTTACACGCCAAGAGGTTGCAAACTTGAGGTAGCAATTTGCGACCTCAAGTTTGCAGCAGAACCGGTCGCAATTTGCGACCGGTCAGCGTGAGTATGGTGGAGGCTGGCGTTATCTGCCTTACGCATTCACGGAACACGGCGCAATCATGGCCGCTACGGTGCTGAACAGTCCGCGTGCCGTGCAAATGAGCGTGTTTGTGGTGCGCGCCTTTGTAAAGATGCGCTTGTTATTGTCAGATAACCAAGATCTGGCCCGCAAGCTGGCTGCGCTGGAGAAGGAGCTCAAGGACCGGCTTAACGTCCACGAAGCCGCCATTGTCACCATCCTGCAACGCGTGATGGACATCATCGACCCGCCCCCCCTGCCCCAACCCCCCCCAAATAAAGGAAAAGGCTATAAGGTCGAGGAAACAAGGGGACGCAATGGCGTGCGCGGCCATAGGAGCCACAATACAGACCGGCTTTGCCACCCAAACAGGCAAATGTGCCAATACTTGGAACTTGCCCCCTTTCTGGACGAATTTTAAATGCCGGACGATTCCAAAATAGAAGGTTGTTACATTTTCGAGGACGGGCGATTTCGCGCCGATGCTGGCATGCAGAAGATCAATATGCAGTTGCGTCAGATGAAATTGCTCGCGGACACCGGCCCAGGAATCCCGAGTTTTTACTTCGATCCGTCCAGCGGGACATATTGGCAATGTGACGAATTTGAAAATTATCGAAAACGTCTCAAAGTCGTCACGCGCGACTTCGTACAAAAAGATTTCCCAACCGTGGACTGCGATAAGCTACTAGACGTGACTCGACCAGGTCCAGGTGAGGATTAGGCTTTCAGCAAATCGCGGCGGGACGTCGCTCGCGACAAGCCAGCTGGAATCCAAGAGGCTTGGTCCCGGCCCTAGCCGCTGTGGCGGATGTGGACGATATCGCCATCCTCGACGATGTATTCCTTGCCTTTGAGGTGGAGCTTGCCGGTTTCCTTGAGCTTCACTTCGGCGGCGTGGCCGGTGTCGCTGGCTGTGGTCAGTTCGCCGTACTTCATTACTTCCGCGCGAATGAAACCGCGGGCAATGTCGGAATGGATCGCGTAGGCGGCCTCGACAGCGGTGGCGCCGTGGCGGATGGTCCAGGCGCGGACTTCGTCTTCGCCGGTCGTGAAAAATGAGATGTAACCGAGCGCCTTGTACAGCAGACGCGTGAGCACGTGAATAGCGGGCTCCGTGATGCCGAGGGCCGCAAGAAACTCGGCGCGCTCGGCTGGGTTTTCGATTTGCGCGACCTCGATTTCCATTTTGGCGCAGAGCTGAGTGACTTCGGAGCGTGGTCCGGACATCTTTGCACGGGCGGCCTCGACCAGGGTGGGATTCGGGAAGTTTTTCTCGCCGCAATTCAGCGCAGTGACGATTCCTTTGACCGTCAGGAATTGCAGGGAACGCAATTTCTTTTCCTCGCCTTCGTGCCAGGGGTATTCACGGAGCGATTTACCGGCTTCGAGGTGCGGCTTGAGTTTCTCCAGCAGCGCAGCCTCGTCGGAGCGCTCCTGTTCGAATTTCTTCTTTTGGTCCTGCGCAATGCGGCTCAGGCGCGTGTCGATGAGACTGAGGTCGCTGACGCTAAGTTCCAGATTCATCTCATCGATGTCACGCAGGGCATCGACCGAACCGCTGGCATGGAAAACAGCGGGATCATCGAACGCGCGGACGATGTGACAGAAAGCATCCATGTCCTTCAACTTGTTCAACCACTGCTCCCGCGGTTTGGGTTCGTGGGGTGGGGCGGGGGCGAGGGTGCACTCGATCTCGGCGTGCTTGGTTTTCTTGGGACTGTACATCGCCGAGAGTTTGTCCACGCGCGGATCGGCGACCTTGACGTTGCCAATATGGTATTCGCCGCCACGCGCGATCAATTGATCGTAGGCCATGCCCGTCAAAAGCGAAAAGACGGTCTTCTTGCCGACCTGCGGCAAACCGATCAGGGCGATTTTCATTTACGTCGCTATTTCAGGCTCGCGCAGAATGCTTGCAGCCGTTCCATGCCCTTCTGGATGTTTTCCATCGAGCAGGCGTAGCTGAACCGGATGTGCTGGTCGGAGCCGAAGGCAATGCCGGGCACGGCGGCGACCTTCTGTTCGTCGAGCAAGCGGGTGCAGAACTCCGTCGAGTCCAGCCCGAAATTGGAAATGTTCGGCAACATGTAAAACGCGCCCATCGGTTTCACGCAGGTCACGCCGGGGATGCCGGTCAGTTTCTCATAGATGGCGGCGCGCCGTTCGGTGAATGCCTTGACCATTTCGCCGATGAACGATTGATCGCCCTTCAGACCCGCGAGCGCGCCTTTCT
>CAZAQZ010000131.1:0-7525 GCA_964487175.1 uncultured Verrucomicrobiota bacterium
GCTCCGCCGACAGTTGGCAAGCCCATCGGCCTGGTTGAGACACGCGGACAACGGCGCGAATTATACTGGTTCAAGGGCATCAAGCTCGAGGTGTTGGACGAGAATGACAAGCCACTTCCAACCTGCGAGTTCATTTGTCACATGAATCTGGATATCGACAAGAACTTCCGCAATCAGGCGTTTCCAGACGCCGAGCGAGCGGTCAACCCGCGTCTCATTTCTTTGACTCAAGGACAGACTCAATTCTGGTATCCAAACGGATTCGCGGTCCCGGTCGCCAGCGACGAACCTTGGTCATTTGTTTTTCAAGCGGCCAACCGAACATCGCTGGAACACAAGCGCGTCAAGCACCGCTGCACCGTCTATTTCATCAAAGACTCTCAATTGGTGCATCCAGTCAAGGCGCTGCATTGGTATGTGCCGTATGTTACAGTCATTGTAGATAAGAATACTCCAGATGCAGCGGAAAAGGATCATAAAGGGATGCCCGACTGTTTCGGTATGTCCGACGGCGTGACGGCTCCCAACAACGGAAGCATGTCGACGTTCACCGATCCGCTGGGCCGGAGGCTGAGTGGGCATTGGGTTGTTCCGCCCGGCGTCCACACGTACACGTGTGCGATCACAGATGTGCGCGACCATGATTTCGCCATTAAAGACAGAAAGATTCAAGCGGTCTGGTGCCACATTCACCCGCTGTGCACGAGTGCGTCTCTGCAAATGTGCGATGCCCAAGGGTCGGGCAAGGTAGTTGAGGTCAAAGTGCGGACAAAAACAAAAGGCGGGTTGGAGATCGAACACATCGATAACATCCTCTCTCAGAAGGGCATTCCTTTGCCAGCCGGTCATCATTACGAATTGCAGGCGACATACGACAATACGACGGGCGAACCGCAGGACTCCATGGTGTCGATGGGCATTCTGTTTGCCGATGAGAAGTTTACCCGTCCTAATTGGAGTTTCGGTGAGAAAAATGACCGCGCTGCCTTCTGCGGCATCGAACCTCCGAAAGCGACCTTAGTCAGCAATGGGAGCAAGATTGGAAGGTACGCCGCCGATCAACCGGCAGCGAGTCGCACTGCATTTGATGACAAAGGTGGATATCCATTGTTCGATCCTAATGCCGACGGGCCGCTGCTCACCCAGGCCAAACTCATGGACATGGAGACAACGGCGGGTAATATCCATCTCATCCTCGATCCGGGGCTGGCACCACAACATGCCACGCAGATTTATCGACTCATGAAAAACGGAGCGTTCAACCGGACCCCGTTCAATTCGTACGTGACAAACTTCGTATTGCAAACGGCTTTGGCGGAAACGAAAGTTGATGGCGGACAACTTTCCGACGAAATGCGAGGGCAGATGCGACGACTTCCGCTTGAAATCGAGTCTCAGAACAGCGGTTCAATTGCGCACACGAAATGGATGCTGACCATGTCGCGTGATCCTGAAGCTGATTCAGCTGTAAGCTCGTTCTCTGTGTTATTTACAAACGCACATCAACTAGACAAGAAGTACACCCTGTTTGGGAGAATTGTGCCGGATGAAGTCACCCTCCAGACCCTCGACCATATCACCCATGAGTGGCCGGCGAATCGCCCGTGGATTGTCAAAACCACAGAGATGTAAAATGTTCCGAAGTATCACGCTGGCCTGCCGCTGAGCGCGGCATAAAGGATAAAGCCGTGTTCGGACTGCGGGCGAAACCACCAGCCTAAAACATCAAATCTGACGGCAGCCTCATTGCTGTAGAAGTTGAATAGGCTGTCCAGAATGAAAGTCAGGAAGCAGATCTACAACGTGCAACGCGGTCGAAGGACGCTGTGTTGAATGCCGTGTCGGATGATGCCGTTACGCAGCCAACAGCTTCGCAGTCACGGGGTCTGCTGTGAATGCCTCGCGCAGCTTCCACAATTCGCGCAGCCAGGTGACGATGCCGTCCAGGGTTCTAACTTTGTCTCCTTCGGCGTACCAACTTCGAAGTCGACGGTGAGAGTGATGAAGAGATTCTCGATAGGACAAGCCCTGCCCTTCTCGCTTGCACTTTTTCTCTCATTTGTACCGCAAGCCCCGGGACAGATCAGCCCGGTCCGCTTGTCCGTCTCCAAGAAGGAGAACATGGATACAAGGAACTCCTATTTTGACGCCGGTGGCACCTACCGTCGGCAACAGGTGGACAGCACGGTGTCCTATGCGATCGAGGTGCGCAATTTCAGTTCGGGGACGCTGTCCAATCTCATGGTCAAGTGGACCGTGCTTTACGATGCATCCACAGCGTCGGTGGCCGGGGGTGGGGTTAGCTGGAGTAGCGCGCATCTCAAGGTGCTGGAGGGAGACCATTCATGCAACCTCGGGCTCGGGCAGAAATGCGGATTTGATACAGACTCACTGGATTTGAGCAGTGTCAGGACTGATTACAATTACAACGGCGTGCGGCATCAATACGGTGGGGCCGTGATCGGTTATTGCGTCGAGGTGTTCAAAGACGACAAGGTTTTGGCCTCCGAAATCCAGCCGCCCGATACCAAACAGCGGATCCAGAAGGTAAAAGACCGGGAACAATCGAAGCAGAAATAGAACGGATCAGCCAACACTGGCGACCGGAGGCGTCACAACAGGGGTAACAGTGGACACGGCTTCATTCGCCAGAATTTCCTCGGTCAGCGCCCGGTAACATGAAGCGGCGTAGGAACTGGAATCGTACACTGTGATGGGTTTGCCGAAGCTCGGCGCCTCACCCAGCCGGACCGTGCGCGGGATGACCGTCTTGAACACTTTCCCGCCGAAATGGCTGCGCACTTCGTTGACGACCTGCTGGGAGAGATTCGTGCGGCCGTCGAACATCGTGAACAGGATGCCTTCCAGGTCGAGCGCGGGATTGGCTCCGCTGTCCTTGATCTGTTGAATCACCCGCATGATGACCGCGAGTCCTTCCAGCGCGAAGTACTCGCATTGCAAGGGCACCAGAACGCGGTCCACCGCAGCCAGCGAGTTCATGGTCAGGATTCCCAGCGAGGGCGGACAATCCACCAAAATGAAATCGTATCGCTTTGCATCATGAATCGGGGTCAATACCATGCGCAGTCGCTGGAGATAGTTCTCCGTCCGCGCCACATCGATTTCCGCGACGGCCAGGTCCACTTCGCTGGGGATGATTTCCAAGTTCTCGTAACCGCTCGGCCGGATTGAATCAGCCAGCAGCGCCCCGCCCAGTAGGGCCTGATATACGCTGCCGCCCGAGGATTTCTCCAACCCAAGCGCGCTGGTCGCGTTCGCTTGGGGATCGATATCCACCAGCAGCGTCCGTTTGCCGCGCTCTGCCAGACAGGCCGCGATACTGACGGCTGTGGTGGTTTTCCCGACGCCCCCTTTTTGATTGGCGAGCGCAATGCTGCGCGTACTCATCGCTCAGGCTTATAACGAAACGGTTTGCCGCCCGCAATCCCAAATGCTAGCATGAACATTGATGAACAGCGTCACGATCATTCTCAGCCTGCTCACGTTCGTGGCCGTTGTTGTCTTTCTATTCGTCTTCCTGCGCGAGCGGAACAAGCCGCAGCAGCCCGATCCATCATTCCTGATGCTGCAGCAGCAGTTCAATGGATTGCAGGAACGGTTGGATAAATTCGGGCAGACCGTTGCGGAAAACCTGCAGCAATCGACTGCTTCGATGAACACACGTCTCGATAATGCGGCGAAAGTCGTGGGCGATCTGCGGGAGAAAGTCGGGCAAATCCATGAAGTCGGCAAGGCCGCCGCGGACCTGGTCAACATCCTGCGTGCACCGAAACTGCGTGGCGGGATGGGAGAACTGTTTCTCGGCGATCTGCTGGCGCAAATCCTGCCGCCGGAACATTTCCAGTTGCAGCACCGTTTCAAGAACGGCGACACGGTGGACGCGGTGATCCAGATTGGGAACCAGTTCGTGCCGGTGGATGCAAAATTCCCGCTGGAGAACTTTCGGCGCATTGTCGAGATCGCCACCGAATCGGAGCGCGTGGCAGCGCGCAAACAATTCATGCGAGACGTGAAAAAGCACGTGGACGCCATTGCCACCAAATACATCCTGCCCGATGAAGGGACGTACAATTTCGCGTTGATGTATGTTCCCGCTGAGAACGTCTATTACGAGACCATCATCCGGGACGAAGCCAGCACGGACGAGCGCCAGCTCTTCAGTTACGCGCTCGAGAAGCGCGTGGTCCCCGTTTCGCCGAACAGCTTTTACGCATATTTGCAAACCATCCTGCTCGGATTGCGCGGGATGAAAGTCGAGGAACGCGCCCAGGAAATCCTCAACACCCTGGCACGATTGCGCGGCGATTTCGAGCGGCTCGAGGAAAGCTTCCGCGTGCTCGGCAAACATCTCAACAATGCTTCCGGCAGTTACACCGATACTGAGAAAGTCTTGTTGAAGCTCGATGCCAAGCTCGGCCAGATCGAGCAGCCGCAGCTTTCCGCGGGCGATGCGGGCGGGTCCGCAAGTCGTGCAATTGAGGGCCACTTGCGCTAGGTGACGATCCTCTGACGCCGCCTGGCTTCGCGTTCCATGAATTTCGCCCTTCCGTTCCACTGATCAGTCGCATATTTCTCGCGGGCCAGTTCTTCTGACAGGGCCATTTCTTCGAAGAACAATTTACATGACACAAACTCGACGCCGAGTGTTTTGCGGAAGCCTTCCTTGAGTTGCCCGGCGGAAATCTTCGCGGCAATGGAGCCTTGATGCAGGATGCCCCATTGGCTGCGCCGTTGCGCTGCGCCCGCCAGCTTGCGTCCATTGACCATCACATCGCCGGGGACGGGCTTCTGGAAACATTCATACTGACCCTTCGGAGAATGTGTCGTGCCTTCCTGAAGATCTGCCTTCATTTCCAATGCGGCCGCAACCGCCTTGTGCAGTGTGGCATAGGCATTTGCCACAGATACCTTGTACAACCGGTGTGAACGCGGAATGACTACCGTGTAGGTTGTGTCCTCGCCGTGATACACCAGACCGCCGCCGGTTGGTCGGCGGACAATTTCATGCGATCCGGCAAGTGGGGCGGGGTACTTTTGAAAATACCCATACGAAACCGCCGGTCTCAGCCACGAATAAACCCGGAGAAGTGGACGATTGCGCCGTGCTGCGTTCAGGACCAACGCTTCGTCGATGGCCATGTTCAGCGCCGCCCCGGCAGGAGGGGATTCCAGGAAAAACCACGTTTCGGGCATGATCACAATCTAGCCTGAAACGCCTGTGGCGTCGATGTTGCACGTTGGCCGCCCGTTGTGTATGGTGGCTGGGTTGGGAGTACTCTTATGACACTCACAGAGAAAATCATGGCCCGCGCGTCGGGCAAAAAATCAGTGCAACCCGGCGACAACGTCTGGGTCAATGTGGACGTCCTTATGACACACGACGTATGCGGCCCGGGCACGATCGGCGTGTTCAAGCGCGAATTCGGCGCCAATGCCAAGGTCTGGGACCGAGAAAAAATCGTCATCATCCCCGACCATTACATTTTTACGGCCGATTCAAAATCGAACCGCAATGTCGACATCCTGCGCGATTTTGTTCGAGAGCAGGGGCTCAAGTACTTCTACGACGTGATTAACGACCCGAACGGTCATTGGGCGTTCGACGCCTCGAAGGGACAGCTCAAACGCCAGTATGGGAGCAGCTTTGCCGGCGTTTGTCATACGGCGTTGCCCGCCAAGGGCCACACGCGGCCCGGAGAAATCCTGCTCGGCACCGATTCGCATACCTGCATGGCGGGCGCATTCGGCGAGTTCGCCACTGGCATCGGCAACACTGACGCCGGATTTGTTTTCGGCACGGGCAAGCTGTTGTTGAAGGTCCCCGAGACGATGCGGTTCTGGCTCGAAGGCAAATTGCAGAAAGGTGTCATGGCCAAGGACGTCATTCTGCATTGCATCGGCGATATCGGTTTCGACGGCGCGACCTATCGGGCCATGCAATTCCAGGGCCCTGGGGCGAAGACTCTTACCATGGACGACCGCATGACCATCGCCAACATGGCGATCGAAGCGGGAGGCAAGAACGGTATTTTCGAGCCCGACGAGAAGACCTTCAACTACGTGGACGAGCGCACCAAGGCCAACGGGACGAAAACCAAGTATGATGCGCTTGTGTGTGATCCCGAAGGTCAGCAGCGGTTCTTCTACAACAAGGCGTTTGATCTCTCGAAGCTCGAACCGACGGTGGCGTGCCATCCGAATCCCGGCAACCGCAAGCTGGCCAGGGAACTGGGAGACGTCACGCTCGACCGCGCCTACATCGGCTCTTGCACCGGCGGCAAAACAAGCGATTTTCTCGCGTTCGCCGAAGTGATCAAGGGGCACAAGGTCAAGATCGACACGTTTGGCGTGCCGGCCACACCTAACGTGGTACACGATCTGCAGACGACGCACGTGAACGGCAAGACGGTCTGGCAGGTGCTCGAAGAAGCCGGCGTGCAGATGACTGAGAACGCCAGTTGCGCCGCCTGCCTCGGTGGACCGACCGATACGTTTGGCCGGCTGAACAAGCCGATGAAGTGCATCAGCGCCACGAACCGGAATTTCCCTGGCCGCATGGGTCATCTCGAGTCGCAGGTGTTCCTCGCTTCGCCCTACACGGTCGCCGCCAGTGCCATCACGGGACACATCACTGACCCGCGCGAATTTGTGAGTTGATGAAACTCTATTTCCTGCGTCACGCCACCGCCACGGACATCGCTCCGAGCGACGCGGAACGGGAATTGACCAACGAAGGCAGGGAGGAAGCACACACTGCGGGCGTTGCGCTGGCGGCGCTGGGCGCGAAGCCTGCGCAGGTCTTCACCAGCCCGCTCGTTCGAGCACGGGAGACCGCCAGGATTGTGGCAAAGGATTTGCGGTTCAACGGCGAGATCGTCGTTCTTGACGAATTGAAACCCGGGAAAACAACCTCCTCGGTTCTGCGGGAATTGAAATCCTACGAGGACGCCGGCGACCTGCTGTTGACCGGCCACATGCCCAGTCTCGCCGAGCATGTGGGGGTGCTCATCGGGGCGGAACGCATTGAAAGCCTCGCGTTGGGGAAGGGCGGGATCGCGTGTGTCGAGTTGGAGCACCTGCGTGCTGGCCAGGGACAACTGCGCTGGCTGATGCGGCAGGCGCAGTTGCGCCAGATCGCGGAGCGCAAGGCGTAACCGGCGGTCGTTCACCAGAACTCAAAGGGCGCGAAACCGGTTGACAGTTTCAAACATCTGATTTAAACATATGTTTGAAACTATGAGCGTCAGGACCTCCTCCCATCAAAACGCTGAAACGCGCCAGCGGCTGCTCGATGCCGCGGGAGAGGTGTTCGCCGAGCGCGGCTTCCAAAAGGCCACAGTCCGCGAAATCTGCAAACGCGCCCGCGCCAACGTTGCCGCGATTAATTATCACTTCCATGACAAACAGGGGCTGTATGCCGCCGTCCTGAAATATGCCCTGCGGTGCGCCGCTGAACAATACCGGCTGCCCGATGTACCCGTCACACTTGAGAATGCGGAAACGC
>CAZAQZ010000132.1:0-6924 GCA_964487175.1 uncultured Verrucomicrobiota bacterium
TGGCGGCGCTGGCGGTTCCTGCGTTTGTAAAAGCGCGTAAGCAGTCACAAGGTCGACGCATCCTCAATGATGCGCGCCAGATGGATTCCGCGATCGACCAGTGGGCCTTGGAAACGGGTCAGACCGATGGGAACACGGTCAATACAACGGGAGCCAGTACTTACCTCAAGACCGCCTGGGTGACAAACGACCAATTGGGTAATCCATATACCATCGGTTATGTTGGCGGAACACAAATCCAGATCGCGGCTAATTCGAAGAACGCCTTAGCGGGAGTCGGCATCGATTGGGGTCCGTACTGAATTCTGATGCTGCGACTTTGCGGGCCAGTTTCCATATGGATTGGCTGGTAGTGAGGCCGAAGGCGCTCGTGGCAAGCGACTTGCTGTTCCGGAGCAGGGGGTGGCGGAGTGGGAGTCTGGCGAAACATGGTTTTCTCCGGTTTCCAACCGCGAAAACATTTCGCGGCTACAACCACCCGTATGCAGATGACCATAAGTCCCAGAGAGCGGCGGTTGGCAGCGGCAGGCGTGATCGTGTTGATCACGCTGTTTGCTTATCTGCCGGCATTACGCAGCGGGTTTATCTGGGATGACGATTTTCATGTGACCGAGAACGCGACGTTGAGGTCGGCTCACGGTCTGGTGAGAATCTGGACCGAGCCGGGCGCGATTCCGCAATATTACCCGCTGGTCCACACGAGCTTCTGGCTCGAATATCATCTGTGGCGATTAAACCCGTTTGGGTTTCACTTTGTCAATGTGGCGCTGCAGGTGCTCAACGCGATTCTACTGTGGTTCGTGCTGGAGCGATTGCGGATCCGTGGGGCGTGGCTGGCGGCGGCGATCTTTGCGGTTCATCCCGTGCACGTGGAATCGGTCGCGTGGATCACAGAACGCAAAAACCTCCTGTCTGGCGCATTTTACCTGGCGGCCCTGTTGGCGTATGCGCGGTTTAGTCCTTGGGAAACGGAGCGGGGGACTGAAGCGCGTCGCTGGGGATATTATTGGATGGCGTTTGGGTTGTTTACGTGCGCTCTATTGAGCAAGACGGTTGCCTGCACGCTGCCGGTTGCGATCTTGTTGTTGGTCTGGTGGAAACGCGGCCGCATCGGGTGGCGGGACGCGTGGCCACTGGCCCCGTTTTTTGCGGTGGGCGCGGCGCTGGGGCTGACGACGGCGTGGATCGAGAAGCATCGTGTCGGCGCGTCGGGAACGGAGTGGGCATACACGTTTGGCGAGCGCGTGCTGATAGCGGGTCGGGCATTGTGGTTTTACGCGGGGAAGCTGATCTGGCCGGAGAATCTCACGTTCATCTATCCACGCTGGCAGATTGATGCGAGTCAGGGATGGCAATGGCTCTATCCGCTGTGCGCAGTCGCGGCGGCGGCGGTGTTGTGGGTCGGGCGGAAGAAGCTTGGACGCGGGCCGCTGGTGGCGATGCTGTTCTTTGCAACGACATTGGGGCCGGCATTGGGGTTCGTGAACGTGTTTCCGATGCGGTACTCGTTTGTGGCGGATCACTTTCAATATTTGGCGAGCATCGGGATCATCGCGACGATTGTGGCCCTGGGGGCGGTCGTGGTGCCAAACCGGGTGATGAGAGCCGTGGCCGGTGGCGCGATCGTGGTGATGTTGTCGGTGCTGACGTTGCGGCAGTGTCAGGTTTACAAGGACCCGGAGACGTTGTGGTGGGATACGGTTGCCTCGAATCCGGATTGCTGGATGGCCCATAACAATCTGGGGGTGGTGTTTGCGGCGCGGGGTGAGATCGAGGCGGCACGGACGGAATACGAGGAGGCGTTGCGAATTAAGCCGGATTTTTATGATCCGCATAACAACCTCGGGAATCTTTTCAGGAAAGAGGGGAGGACGGAACAGGCGATTATCGAGTATGGGCAGGCGCTGCAGATCGAGCCGCGGTATACGCTGGCGCGGTACAATTTGGCGGTAGCGCTGGCGCAGTTGGGCAAGGTTGACGAAGCGATCGCGCAGTATGGCATTACGGTGGAGATGAAGCCCGACTATACTGATGCACATTACAACCTCGGGATTGCACTCGGAAAAAGAGGGCGGTTCTCTGAGGCCAGCGCACAGTTCGCTGAAGCCGTGCGGCTGCAGCCGGAGTCGGCGAAGGCGGAATATAATTGGGGATTCGCCCTTGCGAAGCTAAAGAATTTTGACGAGGCGATTCCGCATTATCGTGCGGCGCTGCGGCTGAATCCGGATTTCGCAGCGGCGCACTACAGCCTCGGGGTCGCCCTGCTGCAACGGGGCGAGCGCGTCGATGCGATTCAGGAGTTGGAGCGGGCCGTGGCTCTTGAACCGGGTTCGCGGGAAGCGAAGAGTGCCCTGCAAACCGCGCGCACGCGTGCGTGACAAGACCGCCGGCGATTCGGTAGCGGGAACCTGCTCAGAGAGCGGGAGAAGTGGCCCAGAACCGCATCACCCAGTCTCGATTCTCAACCAGAGTGAGCGGCGATTCATTTGCCAGATGCCAGCCGTTTCGCTAGGATTCGACGAGTGAGCGGCGAGATCTTGATTGCGGATTTGTCGGCGGAGCGAAACCGGTTGCGCGTGACGGGCGGCGACCGCGTGGAGTTTGTTCACGGACAGTGCACCAACGACGTGAAACGGTTGGCGGTGGGGGAATATTGCTACGCGGCATTCCTGAATGCCAAAGGCAAGATGCGCGGGGAGGGGCACATCTTTTGTCTGGCGGACACGCTGCTTTTGGAAACAAGCCCGGGCCTGCTGCCGTCCTTGGACAAATTCATCGTCACTGAAGACGTGCAGATCGAGGACGTGGGCGGCAAATTGACAGAGTGGCTGATTATTGGCGATGCAACGGGGCGGATTCCAATGGGAGCGATGACGTTTGCGCATCCGCTGGGAGTGGGTGTCATAACGAACGGGTCACTTGTTGCGTCGATTACTCCCGCCGAACTGGAAGAATTGCGGATCGAGGCAGGATTGCCGTTATGGGGTGCGGACATGGACGAGACCACGATACCGAATGAGGTCGGACTGGAGAGGCGGGCAATCAGCTACGACAAAGGCTGTTATATTGGGCAGGAGACAATTGCGCGCATCAAGACGTACGGTCACGTGAATCGGCAATTGGTGCTGATCGCGGTGGCAGGCGAAAAGGTGCCTGCACGAGGACAGAAGCTTTTTCAGGGTGAAAAGGAGGTCGGACAGGTGACCAGCGCGACGTTGTCGGTACGGCTTGGCAAACCGGTGGCGTTGGGATATCTTCGGCGCGAGTTGGCCAGGACGGGAACGAAACTGAAAGTCAGCGAATCCAACGCGGAGGTCTTGAGAGTATGCGGAGAATGATGATCGCAGCGGCAATGGCAACGGGAATTGTTTTGGCGCGAGGGGCGTGCACGAAGGCGGCAGAAACCAACAAAGTGGCGGAGGAGAAAAAAGTGGCAACCACGGAAAAGGTGGCGGTGATTGAAACCAAGTTTGGAAAGATGGTCGTGTCGTTCTACGACAAGGACGCACCGAATACGGTGGCGAATTTTCAGAAACTGGCGTCCCAGGGATTTTACGATGGCACGGCGTTTCATCGGATCGTGAAAGGGTTTATGATCCAGGGGGGCGACCCGAACAGCAAGGACCCGGAGAATCCAAACGCCGGCATGGGCGGGCCCGGGTACAACATCAAAGCTGAGTTCAACACGAACCAGCACGTGCTGGGCGTCATCTCAATGGCGCGTTCGAGCGATCCGGATTCGGCGGGCTCACAGTTTTTCATTTGCCTTGGAAATGCATCGTTCCTGAACGGGCAGTACACGGCATTCGGCAAACTCATCGCCGGCGAAGATGTGTTGAAGAAGATCGGAGATGTGCCTACGAAAATGGATCGTTTTGGCCGTGAACAGAGCGTGCCCGAAGAGCGGGTAGTGGTCGAGAAGATCAGCATTACCACGCGGGACGAAGCGTTGAAGAAATAGTCATCGCGAACGGGGACTGCAGCGGGGTATGACGGTTGACGAGATTGCTGAAACTCTGGGGAGACTGGGCTGTCCACAGAGCAAATGTGTGGAAATGGCCCGCCAATTGGACCGCAGGGCCCATATGGATTCAGCAAGAAAAGGAACTTCCTACGAAAGCGAACGGCAGCGTCTCATTAGCCTGATGGCGCAAGGTTGGGCAAATCAGCGAAACAATTGTGGATTATAGCCAAATAGAAGTCAAATTACGGTAGGGAAGAGCATTGCGTTGATGGAAAGTCTGTGGACGATCTATGGTCTCGGTCCTACCAATTCGGTCGCACAAGCGTCTGGGGGGAAGCGGGTCCCGATGATTGATTTCCGCAGGCTGAATCGCCTGCTTGGGCTCGTTTTCTTTTTAGCCTGGCAGTCAGCCGTTTTTGGTCGAGAGGTGCCGATTACCATCCTCCACACCTGTGACTTACACGGGCATATCCTGCCAACAGAAGACTACGATGGACACACAAACCTGGGCGGCTTCGCACGCTGCGCGACGGTGATTCAAAAGATTCGGGCGGAGAACAAGAATACATTGTTGGTGGACGCCGGCGATACATTCCAGGGTACGGAAGTCGGCTATCTGAGCGACGGACGGGTGATGGTCAAACTGTTGAACGCGCTGCACTATGACGCGTGGGTCTGGGGGAACCATGAATTTGACTGGGGATTGGACAAACTGGGCGCCTGCGCCCAGGCCGCCGAAGTCCCCATTTTGAACGCCAACCTGCAAGCGGCCGCAAGGGACGCGCTTCCATCCACCGAGGCGTCACGCATCCTGGCCCGTCGCCAATCCTATGTCCTGCGCGAGATTGATGGGGTCAAGGTTGGGATCATCGGCCTTAATACGCCAGGTGTCCCTCATTGGAGCCGGCCGAAACTGATCCAAGGTCTGCAGTTTGTGGATTCCGTGGAAACGCTCAGGAGGGTGGTACCCGCGGTAAGGCAGGCAGGCGCACAGGTGTTGGTGTTGGTTTGCCATCAGGGGTATCGGGAGGCAGGGGACGACCACGCCAATCAGATTAATGCGATGGCCCGTAGCTTTCCTGAGCTAGACGTCATCATTGGGGCACACACGCACCGCAATTTTCCGGAGTTCAAAGTGAGCAACGTCTTATACAGCCAGGCCGATTATTTTGGGATTCATCTGGGCCGGGTCGATCTCGTGTTTGATACCGATCAAGGAAAGGTCATCCGTCGTTCGTCGAATACGATCCTGATGGACGGGAACGTTCCCGAGGACAGCGGCGTGTTAAAGCTGGCTGGCCCCGAACTCGATCAGGCACAGATGGTCCTTCAGACCACCATTGGAGAGGCGACGGACAGCATCAATCCGTGGGGCGCACCGAAACATGAAACGTCGGTGCATAACCTGATTTTTGATTCTATCGCGGAGGCCATGCAGGAACGAGGCGTACATGTTGACGCGATCATCCATGGCATCTTCAACAAGCTGGGAGCGATTGAAAAGGGCGCGATTACGATGGCCCAGGTGTGGAAGGTGCTGCCCTATGAGAATACATTGGGTTGCTGCCGTCTCTCCAAATCAGAGCTGCGGGAAATACTCGAAGAAGACGCCGACGGGTACGACAAGACCGAGTTTCGCGGCGTGTGGGGATTGAAGTGGACGTTTGACCCGAAAGGCCCCAAGGGTCACAAGACGATTTCACTGACGCATGCCGATGGTTCGCCGATCGCCGATGATGAGGTGCTCACGGTCGCGTTTAACAGTTACGACCTCGCCAGCGGCGGGATGCGTTGGAAGAGATTAAAGGAAATCGCGGACCGTCCGGCATCGAAGCTGGTGGAGTACGATCTACAGACCCGGCAGGCCATCATCGATTACATCCGGAAGCACGGAAAGGTTTCACCCCAGCTGGGCGGCTGGTGGAGGACGGAAAACCTGCAGAAAGACGAGCATCAAGACTGACGGCCGGGCTTCGCCAGCGTGTGCTCACTTTTCCGTTGGTGGGGGTACCACCTGCACACCTCGGGCATCACTTAGTCGAAGCTCCAGCGCATTGCGATATTCCCCAACGGTCACTTTGGCGCGGACAGTATTTCCCGTGTGAATCTTGGGACCAACATCCGCTTGGATGTTCTTCCAGTAGACCAGCTTGACGTTCGTGGGTCCATCGGAAATGGTTACGATATAGGGCGCTCTGTCTGCCGTGGGTTCGTGCACGGCTGTCACGGCCCCCTGCACGACAATCTCCTGACCCTTCATGGACAAACTCACCGTGGACAGGGGAATGGCTGCGGTGGTGGAGGATGGGGCATGTGTGTCGTTGGTGACGCCTTCCGGCTGCGGCGTGGACGACTTGGCAATGAGTGACGCATTTGAATTCACGGCAGCAGGCGCTTCTGGAGCGCTTGCGTTCGCGGGCGCCTTGGAAGTTATTTCAAAGTCGGTGACGTCCTTTAACGTCAGTTGAACTTTGTCACGGTATTCGGTGACAAGGGCGCGGACGTCGATGGCATCGCTGACCGACGGGTTGTATTGCTTATTCAATGGCTCCCAGACATCCGGCCAGATGATGAGAGTAATGGTAGCTTTTTCGTCGAAGAGCGTGAGCCTGAACGGGGCACGCTTGCCTTCTTGGGGGGAAGTGATCGATTTGATCGTGGCCTTGACCTCAACCATTCTGCCGATGGTCGAAGCGTCGATGGAGGCTAAATCCGAAGGGAGAACGGGTACAGCCTTCACCGCAGCCGAAACCGGCACAGTTGTGATTGTGAGCTTCGCGAGCACAAAAATGGCCAGCAGAACCCGCAAAAGCGAGGCAGATCTGGAAGTGTCAAATGATTCGCACGTGGAGGCGGAGGGGGGATATTTTTCCTTCATAACGCAGATGTTCTCAATTGTTCACCCCATTCTCCCAGCGCCAACAGGCTCTTGCAAGGAAAACCTTGACAAGACCTGGCAC
>CAZAQZ010000132.1:6934-7409 GCA_964487175.1 uncultured Verrucomicrobiota bacterium
CATATTAAGTGCTAAATCCAAGGGGGAAGATGGCTTAATTTACGGAGGAATCGGGACTTTTATGTTGGCGTTTCAATACCAAGCTCGAGACGCTTCCGGTAAAACGGTTAGCGGTGAGATTGAAGCGGCGGACCAGCAGTCTGCTGCTGTTTCCTTGCTTGACCGCCGGTTGATGGTCGTTTCACTGAGCCCCGTCTCGAAGCGCAAGACAGGCGGTGGTTCGCACTGGATGCAGGGCAAGGTCAAAGCTCAGGATCTGGTCGTTTTCACGCGCCAATTGGCAACAATGATGGACGCAGGGCTGCCGCTGGTGCAAACCCTGAACGCACTTGAGGAGCAGACGGACAGCAAGGCATTTAAGCCGATCTTGATTCAGATTACCGCAAAAGTTGAGCAGGGCGACGCCTTCTCCCAGGCCCTGGCCGTGCACCCCAAAGTGTTTAGCAAACTATACGTCAGCATGGTGGAAGCCGGA
>CAZAQZ010000133.1:0-7341 GCA_964487175.1 uncultured Verrucomicrobiota bacterium
AGCCAATACTTCCCCCGTTACCCCAAGGGGGGTCACGATCTACCTGTCGATCCCTGTTTCTATGAATCTTTGGGCGCAGCAGATCAATCCGCCACGGCGTGGGAGGATAGGGAAGGGGTGGCAGCCGCGCGAACGCGAAACAAATACGGTTGTGGTTGTCGGCCCGGCAACGCAGCTGAAGCGATCGGTTGGAAGGCCAGGTCTTTGCTGAGTGTTTGGAGCTCTGGCATTGGCTGTGAGAAAGCGATGTATTTCCATAACAAGTACACGGGCCGGCCGTCGTGCAAAAATTGGAGAATGATATCAGGGCGATCTACCGCCTTGAACGGGCTCATGGAGAGGGTTGGCCCGCCGATCTCGGGCACATAATGGTAGTCGTCATCGTCGCTGAGCTGGATGGCGGTCCTGGCGGTGCCACGGATGAGATGCGCGTCGGTACGGATGGGATCGAAATTCGTGATGATGACGGCGTCCTTTTCAACGAGTGAGTCCGTCGCCCGCATCAACGGATAGAGAGACACGTTGTCGTTGCTGTCGATGATGAGAGATCGATCGCTGAAGACCAGCAGCAACACAATGAGCGCCGCGGTTTCGATCAAAACACCAAACGCCCCTATCGTTCGCACCCGAGGACGCAGTTTACCAAGGTAATGGATAATAGCGAATACCCCCACGCCATTCAGCAGGCAGAAGAAGGGCGCGAGACGGAGAAGGAATCTCTCTTCCTGCCAGAAGTAGAGGGAATAGAAAACGAGCATCGACAGCGACAGGCTCCCCGTCCACAGCAACGTGGCGCGGGCCATGACATTGCGTCTTCGCCAGAACGCGCAGGCAACCAACCCGAGCGCGCCCAGGATTGTTCGCGCAATGATCAGCGCCTGATAAGTCCGCTGGGGCTTGTCCTTCCAGCGTGGGTCATTCGAAAAGCAGAGTGTATTGTCTGCTTCATCCAGCAATGCCTTGGCGTACAGGCTCAGGTTTCCATCAACGCTGTCTTCAAGCCACAGCGGCACGTCGCGGCATTCCAGATAGGTGCGTGCCAGCGCGTGACGCCAACTGAACGTTGGACAATGGCCGGTGGTGGTATCGCCTTCATATTCATAGCCGGTGCGCCGGACACTGCCATAGAAGTGTTGATTGTACGCCGCCTGGATACCCAGCCAGGGCGCTGCCCCCAGCAAGAGGAGAATGGCGTCGCGCGGTCGAAAGCGAAGTAGTCCCGCCGCACAAAGAACAATCAGCGGCACGATGACCAGCACGTTGTCGTAACGAACCACCAAGGCCAGACCTAGAAGAGCGCCCAGGAAAAGCCACGTGCGGCTGCGACGCTGTTCCTTGGCGAGATAGAGAGTCACCGCAAAGATCGCCGTCATTAGAAATATCGACGGCACTTCGCTCATGATCTTCTGCGAGTACTGCTGGAAACCGTTGTGGCTGGCCAGAAACAGGGAAGCAACGCTGCCGCAGATTTGACCGCACAATTCCCGGCCAATCCAATAGACAAGAATAATCGACCCAATGGCGAATAGCAGAATCAAATAGATTCCGTTTCCGATGAAATGGCCGGAAATGAAATACAGAGGCGCCAGCAGAATCGGCAGTCCGACCGGATGACCCATGGCGAAATCCCGCCCAAATGCCGGAACGACCATACGTCCCCGCTCCAGAAGGGTCACGGCCGGAATCGCAAAGTCGGCAGCGTCCTGTGGAAGATTCGCGGCGAACTCAACTGAAGTGAAGACCTGGGCGATACCGAGTGCGACGATGGGAGCCAGCAGAAGGAGATCAATCCACCGTGCCTTAAAAACGTCCATCCCATGTGCATAACTCCTCATCGCACTTGCGTTGCGCTCCGGCAGGAGCGCTTCACCTAGCTCCGATCCGGCAACGGCGCGTCCGTCTTCTCGCGCAATTGCTGGATGGATTGGATGTATTGTTGGAGACGTTCCAGTTCGTTGGTGACGTGCTTGAGTTTGAGCATGGCGCGCACCCGGATTCGCAGTTCGGTCACCTCGAACGGTTTGGCGAGGAAATCGTCTGCACCAGCGGCCATGCTTTGCTCGAGATGCTCGCGGGTGTTGTAAGCCGTGAGCATGATAATCGGCGTGTGTTCGGTTTCCTTGTAGACGCGCAGCGCCTTGCAGAGGGTGACCCCATCGAGTTTGGGCATCCGAATGTCGAGGAGGATGACATCGGGATTGCACGCGAGAATCTGCTGCAGGGCATCCTTGCCATCGGTGGCCAGGACCACTTCAAAACCGTCAGCGATAAGAACCTGTTCGAGCAGTTCTCGAATCGAGGGTTCGTCATCCGCAATCAGGATTTTCGGTTTGGGTGAATCACCCGACGACATGGCATTGCGAGAGGCTTATTGTCCTCCCCCCTCTCTCTGGGGGCCATCTTAGCCATCCGAGCCGGACGTGCAATACTTTTTCGCGCACAGGCTGGGAGGCGATCCGGGTCGGTCCAGTTTCGAGTTGATTTCCCGGGTGCGTTTGCTTACCTTCCCGCCGTGGCGCAAAGAAGGCAGTCACGTTGGCGTGCGTGACCGCAAAATCCAAGTTGGGATTTGCCGCGTATTGAATGTGATGGATCCAGTGGGTCTTGGCAGTCCTGTTTCATAATCAGAACAAGACATTGAATGGGCCGTCCATAACGTATGGCGAAACAAACTCTTGACGTGCACATGACAGCCCGGCACCGGTTCACAGCCGGCCCCTGTGGCAAACAAGGGTACCTTGCGCGTTTTCCTCTCGGGCACGTTCACAACACACTACGACAGGTTTTCCCCGGTACTTGTGATGACAGGCTGGGTCCGGCTGTTCTTGAGCGAAGAAGTTGAAACAGGTCCTTATGCTCGAGCATCAAAGAGCTATGGATTGAGGAATTTTCCTGTCCCGCGCGACGGGAAATGTGGCCCGTAAGAACCAACAACCAACAAAGGAGACGCACATGAAGAGAACCAGCAAGGCACTCATTGCCGGCGCAGCCATGGCCGGTTTGATGAGCGGCGCGGTCGCACGCGTGCACGCCACCCAGCCCACGACGACGAAGGGCACCAGCATCTCGAGCTGGGGCAAGATGGACGACAGTGGCAGCACCGGCAAGCACGACTGCAAAGGCCAAAACAGCTGCAAAGGCCAGGGCGGCTGCTCGGCGGGTGACAACAGCTGTAAAGGCAAAAACTCTTGCAAGGGCAAGGGCGGCTGCAATACGAACAAGTAGTTCCAGTCACGAAAGCATCTGGTCGCAACAACTGGTTGGGGACCGGAGAAGATCTCCGGTCTCCAACGGTTGACCAACATGCCAGCCAATCAGTTCAACGGGTTCACCAATTACGGCATCGGAATCGGGCTCCGCGTGCCGCACTACCAGCACATCCTGACACGCAAACCTGTCGTTGATTGGTTCGAGATCATCTCCGAGAATTTCATGGTGGACGCAGGGCGTCCGCTACACGTCCTCGACGAAATCCTCGAGCAATACCGTGTTGTCCAGCATGGCGTCTCCATGTATTTCGGTTCCGCCGGCAAACTCAACCGCGAACATCTCAAGAGATTGAAAAACCTCGTCAAGCGCACGAAGACACCCTGGTTGTCCGATCACCTCTGCTGGGGCAGCGTCGACGGCCGCTACACGCACGATCTGTTGCCGATGCCCTACACGTTCGCGGCGGCCAGGCTCACAGCTCAGAAAATCCGCGAGGTTCGTGACTACGTGGGGGTGCCGATTGCCGTCGAGAACGTCAGCAGCTACGCCGAATTTCATATGTCCGAGATGACCGAATGGGAGTTCTTGTCCGAAGTGACGGAACAGGCTGATTGCGGCATTCTGCTCGATGTGAACAACATTTACGTCTCGTCGAAAAACCACAGTTTCAATCCTTACGATTACCTGAACAACGTCCCGCATCATCGCGTGGCACAGATCCACATCGCCGGTCATTCGAAGTTCAAGAAGTATATCCTCGACACACACGATCATCCCGTTCTCGATCCCGTATGGAAAATGTACGCCCATGCCATCAAACTCGTCGGCCCCACGGCCACACTTCTGGAATGGGACTCGAGCATTCCGTCCTTTGAAGAAGTTCATAATGAAGCACTCAAAGCCAACAAATTCATCCAGCAACTCGCGGACAGCCGCGCGCAAACGGTCCCCGCTTAAAGCGAGCACCGTCAGCGACCTGCGCGAGATGCAGCGGCAGGTGGGTGGCGCGATCATGACATCGCTCACACCGCGCTGGAAAACGCAGCCGGCATCGCAGCCGGTGGCCGAAGCTTTCATCAAACCCAACGACCGCCTGACCTCGTTCGAGCGGCTTGAGATTTACAACCGCCAGTACTGGTATCGGCTCATGGATTGTTTCTACGACGACTATCCCGGCCTGCGCGCCGTGCTCGGCGAGCGTCGGTTCGCCAAACTGGCCCACGCGTATCTGGTGCGGCACCCGTCTGAATCGTTCACACTGCGCAATCTCGGCCGCCGGCTGGAGACATTTCTTCGCAAGGAACCGCGATTGACTTCGCCGCACAGCCAACTCGCGCTGGACATGGCGCGGATCGAATGGGCGCACATCGTGGCCTTTGATGAAGGGGCTAAACCCGTGGTTGATGTGGACGATCTACTGGGCAGCGATCCATCGAAAGTGCGGCTGGCCCTCCAGCCCTATATCACGTTGTTGGAAGTGTCCTATCCGGTCGATGATTTGCGACTTGCGGCCAACAAGGGCGACGAGTTGATGCGCTCGGAAGCCAGCAACGCCGTCGCCCTGCGCCATCGCAAGGCGCGACGGCTCAACGTGCGGGGCCTTAAGTCACGAACGCGCTACATCGCCGTGCACAGAATCAATATTTCGGTGTATTACAAATCACTCAACCGCGCCCAGTTTGAGGTGCTGCAGGCGCTGCAGCGCGGTGCCACCCTTGAAAAAGCCTGCGCGGCGCTGCTCAAGCAGCGCAGTCGCTCCAGTAAAGAGGCATCGCAGCTTGTGCAGCAATGGTTCAGCGACTGGGCGTCCTTTGGCTGGTTCTGCAGCCGCGATTGATCGCGGGACCGTCTTCTGAATTCTCTCCTCGAAATCGGTTTCTGACCGATTCATACTTGTGTCCGCATGCGAACGTTTTTTCTAGTCGGCCCCACGGCGGTGGGAAAGAGCGCCGTCGCGATGGAATGGGCGAAGCAGACGAATGCTGAGATTGTCTCGGCCGATTCGATGCAGGTGTATCGCGGGATGGACATCGGCACAGCAAAACCGACCGCGAACGAGCGGCAGGCGGTTCCGCATCACTTAATTGATGTGAGCGAGGTCGGTGACCCATTCGACGTAAGGCAATTCGTGGAACACGCGGCGCGGGTCATCGAGGACATCCACTCCCGCCGCAAAATGGTGTTGGTGGTTGGCGGGACCGGCTTGTATGTGCGCGCGTTGCGGCAGGGATTGTTCGAGGGGCCGCCGCGGGACGAGAAGATGCGGGCGAAACTGGAGTTGATGACGGCGGACACGTTGTTTGAGGAACTGCAACGGGTCGACCCGCAAACAGCGCGAAAGATTGACCGGCAGAATCCACGCAGACTCGTGCGCGCGCTGGAGGTTTTTTACCTGACGGGAAAGCCGATTTCCGAAATGCAGACACAATGGGGAGACAAAAAAGCTCCCCAACGAGTCGATGACGACAGCGTTTTCATTTGCCTGGACCGGGAGCGAAGCGATTTGCACAAGCGTATCGAGAAGCGCATTGACGAGCAAATCGCCGCGGGGTGGGTGGACGAAGTGAGGCGGTTGCTCGAGCGGGGGCTCGACAAAAACGCGACGGCCATGCAGGCGGCGGGTTATCGTGAACTGGTTGCGCACCTGCGCGGTGAGTTGAAACTGGCCGCCGCCGTCACGCTGATCAAGGCGCGGACGCGTCAGCTGGCACGGCGACAATTGACTTGGTTTCGGCGCGAATCTGGCCTAAATTGGATTGTAGTTGGACGCAATGAGCCACCACCAAAAACAGTCGATCGTGCGCTGGAGATTTGGAGAAGGGGAGACAAATCAGTAAATTGAAGATGCATGACACGCAGGAGGGCCTTCAGGAGCGCGCGTTGCTGGTGGGACTTGAACGGCCGGGCCACGAAAAATGGGCCACGAAGGATTCGCTTGAAGAGTTGCGCGAGCTCGCATTGTCCGCCGGGGCGGAAGTTGTCGATACAGCCGTTCAAAAGCGTAATGTGCCGTCGGCCCCGACCTTCATCGGGCGCGGCAAGGCCGAGGAACTCGCCCATCGTTGCGGCGAACTTCACGCAAGCATGGTCATCTTCGATGATGATCTGACTCCCGCCCAAGGGCGCAACCTTTCAGAGATTCTCGGCAAGGAAGTGAAAGTGCTGGATCGCACCGAATTGATTCTCGACATCTTTGCCCAGCGCGCGCGCACACGTGAAGGCAAACTCCAGGTTGAACTGGCGCAGTTGCAATACATGCTCCCGCGGCTGGCGGGATTGTGGACACACCTTTCGCGTCAACATGGCCGAATCGGCACGCGCGGTCCCGGCGAACAACAGCTCGAAGTTGACCATCGCCGCATCATGGAAAAAATCGGCCGGTTGCGCCGCGATCTCGAGGAGGTGCGCAAGAACCGGCGCATCGAACGCGGCGGACGCCAAAAATTGCACTGGCCGCTGGTGTCGATCATCGGGTACACCAACTCGGGCAAGAGCACGTTGATGAATGCATTGACCGGCGCGAACGTGCTTGCCGAGGACAAACTGTTTGCCACGCTGGATCCCACGACACGCAAGCTGCGGCTCCCGAACAACCAAAACATTTTGCTGAGCGATACCGTCGGTTTCCTGCGCAAGCTGCCGCATCAGCTCATTGAATCATTCAAGGCCACGCTGGAGGAAGTCGGCGAGGCCGACTTGCTGCTGCACATCGTGGATGTCAGCCATCCGCAGGCGCGCGAACAGATCAAGGCGGTCGAAGTCGTGCTGCACGAAATCGAGGCGTGGGGCAAGCCGACGGTTGTGGCATTGAACAAAATCGACCGGCTCGGCGAGGAACGCGGTCTCATCGAGAACTTCGGGCGCGATTTCGAGCACACAGTCCCCATCTCCGCCAGGACCGGGGAGAACATGGACGCGTTGTTGCAGGAGATCGCCAACCGGCTCCAGGACCGTCGCGTCAGCGTCACCCTTTCGATTCCGCAGAACAAGGCGAAGACGATTGCGCTGGTGTACCAGAGTGGATACGTCACAGAGCGCGCCCAGGAAAACGGCAACGTCGTGCTGACGGCACAGATCCCGCGTGTGCTGGCGGGAGAACTGACACCCTATGTGGTGCGCACCGAATGATCA
>CAZAQZ010000134.1:0-7276 GCA_964487175.1 uncultured Verrucomicrobiota bacterium
GTGATGACCTTCCTGGTGGAGCGCGCTGAATTCGGGTTCCCCGATACGGTGGGCCAGTTCCTTCGTAGCGGCGAAACTGCCGGCCGCCAATGCCGCCACGATTGTGGGATCGGAATTCTCTGGGATGGTGCCATGTTCACAGAGAACGGCGCCGCCACGATCAATCACCATGACAAAGCTGGCTTCCGATTTGTCGAGGAAGTCTTCCAACGCCTCGATGAGATGATTCACCGCCTGGATTGTCAGAATAGGGGTTGTCTGCATAATCGTGTACTACATTAAGATTTGCGTGGATTCGTCGACGAAGCGGCGGCGATTCCGGACAACGAAGTGAGCGCGGCGGGAGCTCCTCGCTGGTGTTTGGCGACGGCTTGCTCGTTTTCCCAGGCAAATTTCTGCAGGAGCAACCGTGAGATGGCGTTGAGCGTGGAGAAGACGCCCTGGCCGGTGGTGGCCACGCCGACGAAACTCGGCACACGCACGCGCCGGTTGTTCAGGACGTACTCCAGGTAATGGACCGGAGCGGGATTGGGCATGTCGCGCTTGTTGTACTGCAGCACGTAGGGAATGGTTTCGAGGGTCTGCCCCTGCCGGGTGATATTCTCCTGCAGGTTGGAAAAGCTCTCGATGTTTTCCTCCATCTTCTCCCACTGCGAATCGGCGACGAAGACAACGCCGTCCACGCTCCGCAGCACCAATTGGCGTGTCGCGTTGTAGATGACCTGGCCCGGCACCGTGTAGAGCTGGAACTTCGTCTTGAAGCCCTTGATCACGACGGCATTCAGCGGCAGAAAATCAAAGAAGAGTGTGCGGTCCGCCGCGGTGGCCAGCGAAACCAGCTCGCCCTTGTTGGTGTCATTCACCTGGGCGTGGATGTAAGCGAGGTTGGTGGTCTTCCCGCAAAGCGCGGGACCGTAATAGACGATCTTGAACTGAACTTCTTTATTCGCGTAATTGATGATAGCCATAATTCCCTGTTTTCCTCATACGACGGCCCGTTGACGACACAATCGGGCAATTTCCTCGCTGATCCGTTCGCATCGGCGCAGCAATGCCTTGCTGAAGTGACGCTGGTCGTGGATGATAATCAGATAAACTTCGCCGGCGCGGAAGATACTCATCGGTTGCTGGTCTGTGAAGATGGTAAAGCGGCGAACCTGCCCCACTTTGAGTTCACGCACGTAGCGTCCCACTTTCTTGAACAACTGGGGCGCGAACACGCTGATCGCGTTCTGATCCAGATGTGGCGGGAGTTTGCCCGTGAGAAACAGTCCGTCGGACATCGCCAGCATGCAGCCTTCCACTCCGGGTTGGGCGGCGGTCAACTGGATAATTTCCTGGAGGGACAGTTCATTGTTGTGCTCGACGCCCAGCAATCGGTTCAACGCGCGCGGCTGGACTCCTGCCAGGGCGTGGAATACCTTTTGTCCGATGCCAGGAACATGGCGTAGCTCCTTAAGTGAGCGGAACTGTCCGCATTCATTGCGGAATTCAACGATCCGCCGCGCCAGTGCGGGGCCGATGCCTTGAATGCCTTGCAAGTCCTCGACGGTGCAGCGATTCAAGTCGATGAGGAATTTGTTGTCATCGATTCCCTCAATCTCCTCGGTCGATTCTTGCGCGGACTGGGGCGCCGGGGTTTCGGTCTGGGCTGCCAGCTCCACGGGAGCGGGAGTGGTTTCGACGGATGGCGGTTCCGTTGCCTCGGCTGCTGTCGGTTCGAATACTTGTTCAGGCACTTCCTGCTCGGAGACAACTGCAGGGATTTCCGAAGGAGTTATGACTTCTTCCGATTCGATCACGGATTCAGTGACAGGTTCTGCAGGAGTCGGCTGCGAAATCTCGGCTATTGCAGGCTCGGGCGCCTGCTCCTGTTCTTCCTGCGGGACTGGGATTTCCGGCAATTCGACGGAAGCAGTGACCTTCTCAGGCGGGGGTGCCGACACCACCGGGGTGATCGGCTGTGTTTCAGATAGGTCTGTCGCGAGCTCTTCCAGCGGCTCGATCCCGGGGACTTCGACGGGAGCGACTTTCTCAAGAAATACTTCCAGCGTTTCATCGTGAAGCGTCGCATCGGTGAATGCGGGCTGGTCCTGCGGAAGCTCGCTCGTAGAAGCGTCGTCGGCGAATTGAGTGCCTCGTTCGTGGAACGGCTCGGGGATGTCCACATCTTCAAGTTCAAACTCCTGCTCATCGGACTTCCTGAGTTCCGAATTGAACAAGAGCGACGGCAGTTGAGAAATGATTTCTGCCAGGGGCAGGGGAACCACCTCATCCCCGATGGGCGGTAGCGGATTGGCCAGCAGCGACTGCGGCATAGCGGCCAGTACTGTGGCAAGGGGCAATTGCAGGTGCGCTGTTTTGAGCTGCGGCAGCAGTGGTTGCACGGGCAGCAGCACTCGCGAATCGAAATCTGCTTTCCGCCACAGTTCCGCGCGCGGACAGGAAAACACATGATCAGGCATCGCGGATACGAGAGAGCGGAGGCTGACAGCAACCTGCTCAGGCATTTCAGAGACCGGGAAAGATTGGACCGGAGCGGATTGGACAACCGGCTCCTCTGTTTGGACGTCGGCAGCAGTTTGGCCTGGCATCACCCTGGCTGTGGCCCGGGCAGTTTCCGCTGCCGAAGGAACAGAAAGGTGTTCGCGGGCCGGCGGCTCCGCGTTCTGGGCTGGGAGGTCGTCCCGCGTTGATGTTCTGTTGATGGCAGTGGTTTCCTCCAGCAGTGAGTCATCAAACAGTTTGGGGAATTTATTGAACTCGGCTGTATCGACCGCGATGGCGGAGTCATGTTGACGTGTCAATAGTTCGGGTGGAACCGCCGCGATGATTTCCGCAAGCGGGAGCACGACAGTTTGTCGGTCTGAACCTTGGGGAAGAGTGTTACCAAGCAGGTTCGGGGGCAACAGAGGAACCAAATCAAGGATGCGAACGGTGATCTTACCAGTTGCCAATTGAGGCAGAATGAGTTCGCCGGGAATCGCGAGAGTGATCGCGGAAAGGGTGGCTCTATCGAAGTTTGAAAACAACTGCGGGGGCAATTGCGGCAAAATCGAGCCCAGGCGAAGCTGGACTGTAGGTAGTTGCTGCCCCGTATCGAAGGAAGACCTGGCCGCCTGGGATGTGGGCGCTGGTGTCGGGGGCGTCGATTTTGGCGTGGTGACCCTTGGGGGCGCGACCATTGTAGGGGCAACAGTTGGCTCTGATGATTTTGAGGCCCGGAGGAACGAGAATTTCATAAGCGTATTACCTAGTTATCAATTGCTTAAGCAACCGCTGTGCCATGGAAAATAAGGCTTATAAGGAGATTAGCAAACACGCTTTCAAGGCAAAAAGCTCTCAACTTTGCAATCACTCCACAACAAGGCATCGTATTAGATATTGCCACCGCTGACTCGCAGAACCTCGTCCAGAGACGTTTGCCCTGCCTTGGCCTTGCGCATGCCGGCCATTTGCAGTGTTTTCATGCCTTCCTTCAACGCCAGGTCTCGGATGGCCTTTGCGCTGGTATTGTGCAGGACCAGCTCTCGCATTTCCTGACTGACTGTCAGGACTTCCAGGATCGCCATGCGTCCGAGGAAACCCGTTTCCTTGCACCGCGAACAACCGCGACCGCGATAAAACGTACTGGTCTCAATATCCTCGGTGGTCATCCCCAATCTCTTGATGACATCCTGTGGGACTTGGATCGCTTCCTTGCAGTGCGGGCAGACCTTTCGCAACAATCGTTGCGCACAGGCCATCAAAAGCGACGAGCTAACGAGAAATGGTTCGATGCCCATGTCGATGAGACGGGTGACGGCGCCGGCTGCATCATTCGTGTGAAGGGTGGAAAGCACAAGGTGACCCGTCAGGGCGGCTTTCACGGCAATATCCGCCGTGTCTGAATCGCGGATTTCACCCACCATCACGATGTCCGGGTCCTGGCGCAAAATCGAGCGCAAGCCACTGGCGAATGTCATTCCGATTTCCGGCCTCACTTGAACCTGGTTCACACCCATCATCTGATACTCGACCGGGTCTTCGATGGTGACGATGTTGACGTCAACCGTGTTGAGCTGGGTGAGGACGGCATATAGCGTCGAGGTCTTTCCTGAACCAGTTGGCCCCGTCATCAGCATCATGCCGTGAGGAGCTTCGATCGTCTGCTTGAACTTCTCCAGTTCTTCGCCGTCCACTCCGAGGGCATCGAGACTCAGGCTGAGGTTGCCCTTGTCGAGCACGCGCATGACCAGTTTTTCACCGTGAATCGTCGGCAATACCGACACGCGCAGGTCCACTTCGCGGCCCGCGAGCTTGATACGGAAACGGCCGTCCTGTGGCAACCGTCGCTCGGCGATGTCGAGGTTGGCCATGATTTTGACGCGCGAGCAAATGGCTGATTGCAGCGATTTCGGCGGCGCCGCCGAGTCATAGAGCATGCCGTCCACACGATAGCGCAACCGCAATTGCCTCTCAAAGGGCTCGATGTGAATGTCGCTGGCGCGGTCCTTGATGGCTTGGACCAACATGAGGTTCACCAGCTTGATCACAGGGCCTTCTTCGCTGCTTTCGACGAGCCGGTCGAGATTGATTTCATCCTGATTGTCTTTGGCCAGCTCGACATCGGACACATCGACGTCTTTGAGAATTTCATCAATACTTCCGCCGACTTGGGTTTGCGAGTTGTTGATAAAATCAACGACCGCTTTTTCCGTGCTGATCAGCGGGACGATATCCATGTTCGGCCGGACACGGCGCAGATCGTCCATGGCCAGCACGTTCAACGGATCGGCCATCGCGACGAAGAGTTTCCTTCCCAGGCGCGCCACGGCAACCATCTTGTAGCTCAATGCCATGTCCTTGGGGATCAGGTCGATCACGTCTTGTGAGACGTGCATCTTGGCAAGCGTGACGGGGGGCGTGTTGAGGCAGCGGGCCATGCTGACCATCATGTCCTGTTCGGTGACGAATTGCCGGTCCAGCAGCAGTTTCAGCATGCGGCCGCCCTGCTTCTTCTGCGATTCGAGGACCTCGGTGAGTTGCTTTTGCGTCAGCAGCCCGTCGGCAATTAACACATCCGCTATGCGTTCACCGAATGACTTCATGGTTTCACCTGTGCCGGATGCACGCCATCCAGCCCATGCGCGCGGCGCAGGGCGGTGGTGATTTCCATGGGTGTGCTCACGTACCAGAAAACATTGTAATCGAGCATTGCCTGGATCTGCCTGCGAGCGGCATGGTCAAATGGGTTGCTCGTTGCAATCAGGATTGAGCGGCTCATCAGGTCAAAAGGAATCAATCCGTGTTCCCAGCAAATGTCCTGTGGCAACAGGCAAGCGATGTCCCGATCCACGTCGTAAATCGACAACGGCAGATAGGGCAGCCCCGATTTGTCCGCGACAATGGCGAGGATGTCCTCCACTTTGCCAATCTGCTCGTTGGCCAGTAGTTGAATGATCGACGCCGGCTGTGTCTTGTCGTTCGACTCCCGCATCTCCTTGAGCTTCTGGAGTAGTGGATCGACTGCCTGGGGTGTCGTGATTTTTTCGGCGATCAGGATGTTCGCCAGCAGGCGATCTCCTTCTTCGGCCTTGGCGCGGGTCTTGGAAGCTGCAGGCGCCCCCGCTGGCACACCAGCAGGTGGTGTTGGCTTGGAGTCCTCAGCCAACGAGGGCGCTGCAGTTGAGTGTTGACCGGAAATCTTGGAGGTCTTGGCCTCTAATTCGGCCAGTGCGGCGGTTGCCTGCGGGTCTTTGGGATACTCCTGAACAATCCCTTCATATTCGAGAATGGCTTGCGAAATTTGTCCCAACTGAACGTATGCGTCCGCCAGCTTTCTGGAGATCCTAAGGCTGTCGGGTTGACGCCCGAGCTTGGTGTACGCCTCTTTGAGGATTTCGAGAGATTGATAATCGGTCGGCTGCGATTCCGTGATTGCCTCGAACATCTCGACTGTTCGAAGCAGCTGCTGCGTTTCTTCTTCGGAGATGTGGCTGGCCATATGTTTATGAGCACTCCAAGCTCTGCCCATGCAAAAGCAGCCTACATGCCACAAAAACAGTGGGATACAGGCCAATTGAACTGGAAAAACCAACCGCAGTGGGTTTTCGTATTCCTGCTAAGGCCGTAAACAACGGCTGCAGCGAGACTTAAGTGTTTCTGGATGGCTAGTGGATAACGTGAAAGTCGCCGAGTGACTGGTCGTCAGCGCCATTACTGTTCCACCTAAATCGTGGCGTGTTGACCGAAACCGACGAAATCGATTGGCCTGCCAAAATACCGAAAGGCGACCCGCCATTATCGACCGAAACGCTCGAAAGATGAACGCCGCCAATGACCGGGGCGACAACGAAACTATTGGCAAAACCGTTGCTTCGCGCGCTGACGGTGACGGAACTCAGCCGCAAATCCGGCGTAAACACGCCACCGGCAAACGGATTGGATGGATCATTAGGTGTGACTCCAACGAACACCATCGTGTTGAACATGATAGAAGCCCTGACAGAGCCGCAATTCCCGTCTTCAACGGTGATGCTCAGATTAGTGTTGCTTAGGGCGGCGATCGAACCGACGTTCCCACTTACGACGTCGATACTACCCCCAAGTGTGCCGGACACGGAAAGCCTGCCTAATGCGGCCTGGTTGGTCTGGATGCCATCGCCTGTAAGCGTGATTTGCGCTCCGCAATCACCGGAAAGACCGTTGCGTCTGTCGCCCTCGACAAACATGTTGCCGATGCTCGGAGCGGTGATCGTCACGGCACCCACGCTGGCTGCCGACAGCCTGCCAATGTGGCTGCCGACATCCAACAAGGCGCCGTCATCGATGCTATGAGCGAAGATTCCTGTATTCTGATTCGGGGCGCCCCCGGACACGATGGATCCGCTGTTGAGGACATCGTGCAGGCGCAATTCGCCCAAATAACCGCCCAACTGGATGCCGGCACCCGTCAGGTCAAAATCCCGGACATCAATAAGGCGGGCCCCCTCCTGACCGGTCTCCCCGGTGATCTGGTCAAGTTGATTTGTTCCAACGCCACTCTTGCCTTTTTTGACTTTGATGGTGAAAACACTGTTGGCGTCAGTTTCTGACAATAGAATATCCAAGGGCTCCTGGTTGGTGACCGTGAACATCCCGCCAGACCGCAATTGCAGGGTCACGACGCCAGTGCCGGGCGGTTGCGCCGCGGGGCGGTATTGCGCCGTCGCCGGACGCGCGCGCTGGCGCTCGTCGTCGTAAAGCCCGGGCCGGTATCTGGCGCGGGTGACCGCCATGGTCGAGCCGCGCCACG
>CAZAQZ010000135.1:0-7238 GCA_964487175.1 uncultured Verrucomicrobiota bacterium
TGGGACCGAGTAAAAAAAGATGTAACCCGAAGATGTAACCCGACCGGCTGGATTCTGATGACTCTTGGCGACTCCTGCCAAAAATCCGAAGCCCCCAACTCCCTATTGTTATTGGTCAGGACGACTCTTGGGAACCACTGGCAACTCCTGCCAAAAATCGCTGTTTGACTTTTAAGTCCGCTGCGTCTGCCATTCCGCCACCCGGGCAACCCCGACAACGCCGCGCATGATACGGCCAGCCCGCAGCCGGGTCAACTCTGAGGCGGTTCGGGCAATCGGATGCGCAACATGGAGCTCACGTCGGTTAGCAGAAGCATTTGAAAGATTGAAGTGTTGAGCCCGATGCCAGTTGGTGCCTCGATCAAACGGCCGAAATTCACCTACGCCCTAACAAAGCTTGTAGCCGCAGGCTTTAGCCTGCGCCGCCTCCACCGATTCACGCACCCTAAAGGGTGCGGCTACAGTTCATGGTGTCAAAGCTTGATTCCTGACTCTTAGGACCTCTGCAATGAAATCGCTTTTACCCTCCGTATAGGATTTCCGGTCGTCCTGGAATCGGACACTGAGTTGCGTTTTCAGGTCGGCATACTGTTTTCGAATTGGTTCGTTGGTGCGAAGAATATCCCGAAACTTGAGGTAGCGCCGCCACTGGATATCCGTCTCCTCGACAATGTGCAGGTGAACGATCCGAACGTCGGGTTCGGAGTCCTTGACGAGAATGTAGCCGCCATCGGCACCCTTGTCGCCGCGGTCCATGTAGCCCATGACGGTCAGGCGCCGGGCCAGGTCTGGGATGGGATCACGTGTTTGGACGGCGATGGCGATGTCGACAATGGGCTTGGCCGGCAATCCCGGAACAACTGTGCTGCCGACATGCTCAATCTTGAGGCTCAGGTCTCCTGCGGCACGGCGGATGGCTTGTGCTTCTGCTTCAAAGAGCAGCGCCCATGCTGGATCGTAGTCAACAACCTGAACTGTATGTCGTTTTAATCCGGTCATCGTAAGCGTTTAACCAGGCATGAAGTGATTGTCGATCTTCTTAGAAAACGTCGACCACACGAGTGTAAGCGCGGTTTCTGAGCGGTCAAGGTTTTACAATACGGATCGCGCTATCAAGGACGAGGACGGCGGGGTAGCGCCTGCCCTGCAATAGGGTAAAAACAGGACGTATCGCGGGGATTACAGAGCATGGCAATCTATCGGCCATTGCCGATGAGATTGAAAAGCGGTTCTTTGAAATGGTCAGACGTTGGTTCAGCGACTGGAACGAGAGCGGCGTCGCAAGAAAACGAGTCCTGACAGCCCGGCGATGCAAAGGGCCAGCGCGCTCGGCTCAGGAACCATAACTTGCGAGAACGTTTGGTCGATGGTGGAGATGGTAGAGAAGCTTCCCACCTGCGCATACAGTTCAACGTTCTTGGAGAGCATGACCATCCTATTCGGCGGCGTGATTGCCAGGCTGTCTTCCATTTGGGTTGCCGTAGCCGAGACGTAGACGCCCAACTGACCCACGAACAGTCCATTGGTGGTCACCGTTTCCGTGACTTCGGCGAAGCCATTGGCGTCGCCTGGGATCAAGGCGCCGTCAAATAACATATGGACCTCGGAAATAGACAAGGGCAGATTGGTGACGATGGAGACATCGTAGCCAAGAGTCAGATCGGCTATACTGCCTCCCGCTGCGAGGGGGCCGGTAATTTGAATCCCATACCCATAACCGTCTTGCATGCCTGTCACGGTGATGTTGCTGGCGGCAAGGCTGCCGAGGAAGCTGCCTCCCATGGTAACGCTGAAGTCGTTGAAGAGTTTATCGCCGACGACAAGGGAGCCATCATTGGAAATAAGATCCTGGAGGTTGTCTGATGGGAATTGCGCCTGAGCGCTTGGTCCCGCGAAGACAGCCAGGGCAAAGGCAATCAAAATCCCGAAAATGGTTGGTTTAAAATTCAAGAACGGCAACTCCCGTCGAGAGCCTCGCATGTCCTTCATCGCCTATTCCCCTTCCCTTCGCTCTATCGGGTAGAGCCTGCCCAGCCACAACATTTACCGCTCCCTCACAACTGATCCTCACCAGGATTTCCTAAAGCGTTCGCATTGTGGACGAACCGCAAAGAATTGGAAAGTCACCTGTTCAGGCGACGCCAATACGGGGGGACGAAAGGCGGGTTTTTGTCATTTCCTGCGACGTGGAGGGTCACACAGGGGACAGCGGCCCTCCGTGCGCTTGCTGCAGAGCGGAGGCAGCGTGCTTTCAGGCGCAACGGTGAGCGCAATGAATTCGGCGATAATCCGAAGCATCAGCATGGCTCGGTCCGTCACCGCGAGCTTCTTGTACAAGCGGCCACAGTGGGTGTGAACGGTGTGGGGCGAAACGCCCAGATCGTCAGCGATGGCAAATTCCGTGCAGTCGTCGAAAATGCCCCGCACGATCTGCAGTTCCCGCGTCGATAGCTTGAGGGAATGAGCGACCTCGCCCCATGCCTGCGCGGACAGCATGGTCGAGCGCGGGGCCGGTCGCCGTAAATGGCCCGCATGGCCAGTTTTGACACGTTTATTCAGACCGCCTCCATGATCTGTCAAACGACACCATACCTGTGCTTCTGGAGGGATACGGAGTAGGAAACGTGCCATCAACGCCAGCCTCTTCGTTTCTCCGGAAGGCAAGTAAACCAACTTAACCCCCTGAAATCAAGCACAGTCTCACATGCATAGACGGCGGACAAGCTGGTACGGTTCCTCGCTCTACTAAAGAGCGTGTGTTCGACTTGTGAAACGCATAAAATGATCAGACAACAGGGGTTTTTGCGACAACGTTCGAAGGGACTGGTCGGTGTGGCGCAATGAAAAACGCGTGGATATTGCTGGCTGCGGTGTGCTCGCTGGTCATCGGCGTTTACGCGTACATGGCCCAGTCGGGGTCGCTGGAATTGCTGAGTCCCGATGCGGCTGACAGTTACTACAATTTGCTGGTGCAGGGATTTCGCGCGGGCCAGCTCAGCCTTAAAAAGGAAGTGCCGCCCGGGCTCGCGCAACTGGCCGATCCATACGACCCGGCCGCCAATTCATTTCTCTCGCTGCGCGACCTGAGCTACTACAAGGGCAAGCTGTACCTCTACTTCGGTGTTACACCCGCCTTGATCTTGTTCTGGCCGTACGTGGCGCTAACGGGTGAGTACCTGTTCCACAGGCAGGCTGTGGCGATTTTCTGTGCGATCGGTTTCCTGGCCAGCGTGGGTTTGCTTCGCGGAATCTGGCGGCGCTACTTTACAGAGGTAAGCGTCAGAGTGGTGGCCGCTTGCGCGGTGGCGCTCGGTTTGGCCAATGGCGTGCCGGTGTTGTTGACTCGCTGCGATGTTTACGAAGTGCCGATCAGTTGTGGATATATGCTGACGATGTTGACTCTGGCGGCGATCTGGTGCGCGGTGCACGAGCCGGAACGGAGGTGCCGGTGGCTAACGGCGGCAAGTGTGGCGTACGGACTGGCGGTGGCGGCGCGGCCCAACTTGCTGTTCGGCGCGGTCGTCCTGCTGGCACCGGTAATTCAGGCGTGGCGCGAACGGCGGCCGATTGGGGCTGCTCTGATGGCGGCGGCCATTCCGATCACGCTGATCGGGTTGGGGCTGATGCTCTATAACGCCCTGCGGTTCGACAATCCGTTTGAATTCGGCCATCGCTACCAGATGGCCGGCTTTCGCCTGGCTGCGGTGCAATTCTTCAAACCGCGTTATCTCTGGTTCAATTTCCTGGTGAACTTTCTGAAGCCGGCACGCTGGAACGCTCACTTCCCCTTCGTGCATAAAGCTGTCGTGCCGCCCCTGCCGCCGGGCTATTTGGATGCGCAAGACGCTTTCGGTGTCCTGACTAACATTCCACTGGTGTGGCTGGCGCTGGCCGTACCGCTGGCATGGCAAAAGCGCCCGGACCAGGAGCGCGGTGCTTTGCGCTGCTTTGTGATGGCGGCCTGCGTGCTGTTTGGCATGTGCGCCGGGATACTAGGCTTTTACAATAGCGCGGCTAGCCGCTACGAGATGGATTTCCTGCCCGTATTAGTGCTTCTGGCCGTGATTGGCATCCTTGGATTGGAGCGTACGCTGGTTAACCGGTCCGTCTGGCGGCCTGCGGTGCGTTGGGGCTGGAGCCTGCTGTTGGGTTTCTCAGTCGCGTTCAACCTGTTTGGCGGCGTTGAGAATCGCGCCGAGATACACTGCGGCCTTGGGATCCTCCTGCATCAAGCGGGCAGGCCGCAGGAGGCGATCCAACAGTTCGAGCAGGCGCTGCGGATCAATCCGGATTACGCCGAAGCACAGGACAACTTGGGAACCGCTCTGCTGCGGTTGGGAAAGAATCAGGAAGCCATCGCACACTATGAGCAGGCAGTACGGATCAAGCCCGATTACGCCACGGCGCATAACAATCTGGGAATCGCCTTCGAGCAAGCCGGCAGGCTGCCGGAAGCCATCGCCCAGTACGAACAGGCGCTGCGGATCAGGCCCGATTACGCCAGAGCCTGCAACAGTCTGGGCTGGCTGTTGGCCACGAATGGAGGCTCGACTGCGCAAAACCATGAGGATGCGATCCAGTTCGCGACGCGAGCGTGCGAATTGGCTGCGGGGAAGGAACCTGCTTACCTGGACACGCTGGCGGCAGCCTACGCGGCTGCGGGTCGATTTCCGGAGGCGGTCACCACTGCCCAGAAGGCCATCGAACTGTGCCGGCCCGAGGGGCGACCTGAATTGGCCGACCGGATCGCGTCCCGGCTGGAACTGTACCGCGCTGGCCGCGCTTACTACGAATCCGTTCGCGGGCCATCTGCACAGAATCCGTGACGGAAACCTACAGCATCGAAAAAAGGAGCACAAGGCTCGCACATCGTTGGCGGTCGCCGCAGACTTAAATCCACCTCGTGTACTTACGGATTCGTGGTTTGTAGACGGATGAAACGGGCGGTGGCTCCGGTCACGGGAGTATTGTCGCGCACGTCGAGCTGGCTGGGGATATTGGTCAGCGTCACGGTGAACGGCGGTCCGAACGACCAGGTCTGCAGGTCGCCGGAGACTTCGACGTTGTAGGTGACATCGGACGGGTCCGCCGCGCGGTTCACGGTCAAGGTGAGATAGTTTGTGCCCCCGTTTGGCTGAATGCTGCCAACCGGCAACTGGGCGTAGGTGACGGCCGTGGTGGGATTCAACCCCAGCGCGTATTTCATCAGGTTCGGCACGCCATCGCCGACGGGGGTGGCCGTGTTCGCGCCCGCGCCGACGTTGGACGGATTGTGGAAGTACGTATTGCGCCACTGTTGAATGGGCGTCAACGTCGAGGTGTCGCGCAGGCCGAACACACCGACGCTGTTGGTCCCGGCGACGTAGACGCGCGCGCTGGCAATGGTCGGGGTGATGAACTTGTTCCCCACCCCAAACTGGTCGCGGCTGCCGGCCTGGTTGCTGTTGTAGAATTCCAGGGCGAGGTTGGTGACGCTGTAGGCGTGGAGCACGATCGGTGTGGTGTTCTCGGTGGCCCAGACGATGCCGTTGGAAACGCCGTTGGCAGAAACGCTCGGTGTCGCGCCGGGATAAACAAAACTGGTGGCGGTATGCGATGACATTGCGCCGAGCCGGGCGTTTTGGAACGGAAAGGCCTTGATGGAATCGCCCACGGCGCCGTAGTAGAGCGTGCCATTGAAGTAGGCGGGCGACGAGTACACGCCGCCGCCGGCCAATGCGCCGCTGACCGATTGGTAGTTCAGGTTGGTGGCGGGGCTGAATTTGCCCAGGTTATTGCGGTCCACCAGATAGATGACGGCGTCTTTGCCGGCCCCCACGGCAAGCTGGCGGGTGTTGCCGTTTGTATCGATCATGTCCGGCAACACCAGTTCGCCGCCGGAACCGAGATCTTCGTCCGCGTCACTTTCGGCCACCGTGTTGGACATGTTGAAATAATCGGCCACCGCGAGTGTATTGCTGACCGTGGAGAGCTTGATGAATGCGTTGCCATAATCGCCGTTGGTCGGAAACCCGCTGGCGGTAAGGTTCGTGTCAAACAAACCGTTGGCATCCAGGAAATAAATATCGTTGCTGGCGTCGGCGGCCAGACCGTCGCCCGCCATCCAAATCGCGCCTTCGTTTCCGTTCGGCGTGACGTTCAGCACTCTGGTTTGCCCGAGCGTATGCTCGTCGTAACCCATGATCCAGCCGGTGTAGGGCCGAACGTCACAGTGTGATGCCCAGGCGGTGTAGACCACGCCGTTTACCAGGAGCAAGCCAGGGCGCTCTTTGTATTGTTTTGGGTCGAACACAACATTTCCGCCGCTGCTGTTGTCGCCGGAACCAGGATACGTCGCGGCGACCGTCGTGGGCGAGACCAGATCGTGACCGGTGGCCAGGTCCAGGGCGTGGATCCGCTGGAAATAGGTGCTGGAGTTGGTCTTGCTCATCGCGACGACGAAGATGGTGCCGTTGGACCCCTGTTGCCGATCAATGACGGGCGTGGCTGTGATGCCAATCTCCGGCGTCACCTGGCTGCAGCCGCGATTATCCGAAGGAGTCTCGTTGGTGCCGAGCATCGACACCTGCCACAGCTTGTTGGTGGAGTCCGCATCAAAGGCGTACACGGTGTCGTTTTCGGTGACCACAATCAGGACGTTGCGCTCGCCCTGGCCCGGAATCGAGACACCGGCGGCGTACAACGGCTGCGCGTCCACCTTGCCATCGGTCGGCAGCGTCCACAACAACCCGAAATGATTGGTATTGACGTTGCCCGGTGCGAGGACCTCTTCATGCAGGGTTTGACCTGTCCGCGCCTGGTCGTAGTGGTAGGTCAGCACATCGGTCATCTGCGCCCGGAGCGACACGCAACAGAAAAGCAGCCAAAGACCGAAGGCTGCGAACTTGCGGGAATGCGTGACCAAGCAGCCCCCAACCGATGGCAGCCCTCGACCCAAAACCCATTGACGCTCGTCCCTCATGCCCAGACTGTAAAATTACATGAGAACTAACGGGGCGCAAGTTTTTCCCGCCCTGGGCAGCACGCTTTGTTGCGCAGCGGCACGAAAGGAGCAGAGTGTCAACTGTCCGGATTGACCAGTTCCGCAAATGGATGAGTCGAAGAACTCCTGCGTCCTATCACGTCGGCTGTGGGGTGAACACCCCATAGCGCCGCGCACGGTTTTCATCGTTATTATTGTGCCATGAAACACAACCGTTCCCACCACAATGATCAGCCAGCCAGCGAAGCGCTGTCGG
>CAZAQZ010000136.1:0-7237 GCA_964487175.1 uncultured Verrucomicrobiota bacterium
CTCCAAATCAAGGTGTAACGTTGCCGGGCTCTGCTGTGAAACCGCCTGAACGCGCGCCAACTGGCAAAGGGTGGCGAATGAATTCGCCGCCTCGTTCAGGATCATGCCGTTGTATGAGCGCACGAAACCCGGGATTGCCATCGCAACCATGAGCGCGATGATAAACACCGTGATGCTCAGTTCGATCAGCGTAAAGGCAGCGCGGCGCGCCAACCCCTTACTGCCAGTTGCCGATGTTGGTTGGATCACCATCGACACCCGTTATTCCAAGCGAATACAAATCGTAACCGCCTGTGTTGTGCGTCCCTGGAAACTTGTAAACGTAGTCATGTCCCCACGGATCCGGCTTGATAACCGCCGGATCAAGATAGGGCCCCTTCCAGTTCATCGGCTGCGGGGCGCTCGTAGGCTGCTGGATCAATGCCTGCAAGCCTTGATCCGCAGAGGGGAAAAAGCCGTTGTCCATCTCGTAAACTCCCAACGCCGTCTTGTACGCGTCAATTTGATTACGCGTACTGGTCAGTTTCGCTTTTTCCGATGATTTGGTCAGATTGACCGCCGCGACTCCGACCAGCATCCCGATAATGACAACCACAAGCAGAATCTCCAGCAGCGTGAAGCCGCCCCGATTCCTGAAATCTCGTCTAATCATAACTCTCACCCTCTCTTTCATTTACCAATTCCGGACGTCAAATCGAATACCGCCAGCAACACACCCGCCACAATCAGGCCGACAATCGAAGCCATAAACAGAATAATGGCCGGCTCCAGCAGCGTGGTAAACACCTTCAGCGTTTGAGCAAGCTCCTGTTCGTACATGTCAGCGATGTTCTTGAGGGACGGGATAACTTCACCGCTCTCTTCTCCCACGGCTAGCATATCGATCAATAGGGGAGGAAAAATCTTGCCCTTTGCGAGCGGCTGCGAAATGCTCGTGCCGTCTGTCACGCGCGTCCGTGCCTCCCGGATCTCATTGGCAATCACCCGATTCGTCATCGTGTCCTCGACGATTTGAAGCGCATTCAGCACTGGCACCCCGTTTTCCAACAGTGTCGCCAGCGTCCGCGCAAATTGCGAGAAAGCTCCTGCCTTCAGGATGTTGCCGAAGACGGGGATGCGCAGTTTCAGTCCGTCTATCGACAGCCGACCTTCGGCAGTGCGTACGCGCTGCTGGTACACGATCACCGCCACCACGACAAGCGTCACCCCAACCCACCAATACGACAGGAACGCATCGCTGGCGAAGATAAGAATCCTCGTGGGCAACGGCATTGTGGTTCTCATCTCTTTGAACATTGTCGCGAACTTGGGCACCATAAACGTCATCAGAAAAATTACCGCAACAATGCATGCCAGCCCCACGACAGCAGGATAAATCAGCGCTCCGGTGATCTTTTCCCGCACCTCCGCTGATTGTCGATAGTAGATGGTTAGCCGGTCAAGCACTTCATCGAGTGTTCCGCTAGCCTCGCCCGCCTTGATCAGGTTCACGTGAAACTTGGAGAACAGCTTGGGGTATTTCGTCAACCCAGACGACAACGTTTCGCCCTGCACAATGTCAGCGTACAAACTTGACAACACGCTACGAAACGCCTTCTTTTGAGTACGCCGCTCCAGGACGCTCAGAGCTTCGCTTAACGACATCCCGGAACGCAACAGACTGGAGAGTTGCTGGTTAAACATCAGCACGTCGCGCTTCGTGATGCGGCCGTGAAAACGCTGTGAAAAATCCTGCGGGCCCGCCTGTGCCTCGCGGACATCCACAGTTAAGGGAAAATACCCCATCCGGCCCAGCTCCTGCAGCGCCGTTCGCCGGTCGCCTGCCGCCAATGTCCCCGTGATCAGCTCACCCTTTTGTGTCTTGGCCTTGTACTGGAAGGTCGGCATTATTAATTAGACGCCATTAAGGGCATAAACGCTCAAGTGCCCGACAATTCTTCGTCTTCCTGCGTGACACGCGCGACTTCTTCCACGGTCGTTACCCCTGCCCTGACTTTGGCCCAGCCGTCGTCCCGCAGGGTATTCATCCCATTCGTAATCGCCGCCTGCTTCAGGGTGCTCGACGAAGTGCGATTGAGAATCAGGGGCCGCAAGTTCTCGGCCATCACCAGAATCTCGTAAATGCCCGACCGTCCCTTGTACCCAGTAAATCTGCATTCTTCACAGCCTCGCCCGCGGTAAAACTTCGATGCCTTGTCCCCCCCAGGGAATCCCACTTTCTCCAGGAAGTCCGGGTCGGGCTTATACTCTTCTTTGCACGATGAGCAGATGATGCGGATCAACCGCTGGGCAATCAGCGCCTCTACTGAGGAACTTACCAGAAAGGGCTCGATTCCCATGTCGATCAATCGCGTGATGGCCCCGGCTGAGTCGTTGGTGTGTAATGTGGAAAAGACCAGGTGTCCCGTCAGCGCCGCGCGAATACCGATCTCCGCCGTTTCTAAATCGCGGATTTCACCCACCATGATCACATCGGGGTCCTGGCGTAAAATATGGCGCAGCCCGCTGGCAAACGTCAGCCCGATGTCTGGTTTGACGCTCATCTGGTTGACCCCGGGCAGTTCATATTCGATCGGATCCTCAATCGTGATGATCCGCTGGTCGATCGAATTGATCGTGCTCAAGAACGCATACAACGACGTGGACTTGCCCGAGCCGGTCGGACCTGTCACGAGAATGATCCCGTACGGAAGATCGACCAGCCTGCGGATGATCTTTTCGTCGTCCGGACTCAGGCCGAGCCTGTCCAATCCCAGGTAAATGCTGCTGCGAGTCAGCAAACGAAGGCTAACGCTTTCACCATAAGCCGTCGGAATCGTCGATACGCGCACGTCGATCTCCTGCCCGCTGCTGCGCACGTTGATGCGGCCGTCCTGCGGCAGCCGGCGCTCCGCGATGTCCATGTTGGCCATGACCTTGATGCGTGAAATAATCGCTGCTTGAAATCGCTTCAACTGCGCCGGCACAGGCGTCTGATGCAACACACCGTCCACCCGGTACCGGATACGCAGGTCATTTTCCATCGGCTCCAGGTGAATATCGGTTGAACGCTCCCGATATGCCTCTCGGATGATCTGGTTCACAAACTTAACGACGCTCGCCTCTTCATCGCCGCTCTCCAAGTCTTCTTTGGTAATCTCCGCGGGACCTTCGAGATCAACGACGTTCTTCTGAATCAGCTCATCCAGAGTCTCGGCGCCAACTCCGTAGTACCGCTTGAGTGCCTTGGCAATGTCCATCTCGGTGCTCAATGCCAGTTGAACCTGACACTTTGCCACCAGGCGAATGGATTCAAGCATGGCCAGGTTGAAGGGATCGTTGGCAGCAACCACCAAGGTGCCATTTTCGGCGCGCATGGGCATCACATTGTATTGAAAGACGACCTTCGTGGGCACTTTGACGCGCGCGCCCGCTTCCACTTCCTTGTCCGTGAGACGTGTGAACCCGAGATGCAATGCCTCCGCCAGCGCGGGAAGCAGCTTTTCTTCTGAAACCGCTCCCGAGTTCACCAAAACGCTCACCAATGACTCCCCCGGTTTGCGTGGCGTCTTGAGCAATTCGGTGGCTTGGGTTTCGGTGAGCAACCCGGTCTGTGTCAGCAACCGGAGCAGGTTCTGTGGTATCTGTTCTCTAAAAACCATCGGCTTCTTAGTAAGGATAAGAGAGCCTTCCGGTCATGTCAAGGAAGCCCCTTGTGTAAAATGCGACAGGCGGGCCAGTTACGGCCCGCCTGCGTCGTCATTTTTCAGCTCAATAACCGGCTTTACTCAATTAATGCACTGTCACGATCGCACTTGCCGTCGACGACAGAGTGGTGCCACTGCCGGTCCCGCTGACGCTGGCAATGTTGGTTTCAACACCGCAGATCGTCTGATAGTAAAAGTTCGTCGCCGAAGCGCCTGCAGCCAGGCTCGTCGGGAATCCCGACAACGTACCGCCGAGGATCGGATCTGAAACGCTCACACCCGTCAACGCGCACGTACCCGGGTTGCTCACGATGATCCGGAAGCAGAACGTTGGGCACTGTGACTGCTTGCAGTTCGAATACGGCTTCGAACCCGTGCAAGAAGTGTGGCCGTCAAAGCTCGATCCGGACCAGGTGCTGCAATTCGCGCTGACCTGCGTGCAGTTTGTGCCGGATCCAGACACGGTGCTAGAGCACACGACTTCCTTCTTGATTCCAATCTTTGGAGTGCAAGGAGGCGGAACGCAATTGACCACCGCCGAGCAGGAACTGGCTACGGTCGTTTGACCGCATGCCGCGCCGCCTGCCGAGGTCGCCTGTGCTGAGACCGTCACCGTGTTTGTGAAGCTCTTGCTGGTGCCTTGCTGGCAGCCCAAGGTAGTGCAGTTCTGGCTGTTCGTGCAGTACACCGTGAACGAACCGCCTGAGGCCAGGCTCTTGGGTAACGTGCAAACGTTGAAGCAGCCGCTTACGTCGCTGATGCTGAGGTTGGTCAGCACCACGCCGCTGGCGCTGGTGTTCAGCACTGTCAGTTTAAAGATCACCGTGTGCGGATAGCCATCCTGTGGGATCGTTACGCTGGAGGCGTAATTCACACCGTCGGTGCTCACCAGCTTGGTGCAACTGACGCTGGCATTCACAATCGATACGCTCGCCTGGTTGGTCGCGGAAACCGCCGTGCTGCCGCTGGCGCCGCTGGCAACCACTGTATTGACCGTACTGCTGCACAGAGACTTGGTGAAGAAGTTCGTCGCCGATGCTCCGGGCGCCAGGGTGCCTGGATAACCCGCGAGCGCCCCGCCGAACATCGGATCGTTGACCACCACGCCCGTCAATGGGCAGGTGCCGCTGTTCTTCACGATGATCCGGTAGCAGAAGTCGGGGCATTGCGAGCCCAAGTTGATTGCCGAGACACTGGTGCTCCCGTCGTACAATGCACCGGCCACGCTGCTGCAATCCTGGCCGGTCTGGCAGGAACTGGCTCCGTAGTAATTGTGATTGCAATCCCATCGGCCGCAATCGGAGTTGCCGTTGCCCGTAATCCCAGTCCTGCAGATCACATTCTTGATCACCGAGATGCCGGGCGTGCAAGGAGGCGGAACGCAATTGACCACCGCTGAGCAGGAACTGGCTACGGTCGTTTGACCGCACGCCGCGCCGCCTGCCGAGGTCGCCTGCGCCGAGACCGTCACCGTGTTGGTGAAGCTCTTGCTGGTGCCCTGCTGGCAGCCCAGCGTCGTGCAGTTCTGGCTGTTCGTGCAGTACACCGTGAACGAACCGCCTGAGGCCAGGCTCTTGGGTAACGTGCAAACGTTGAAGCAGCCGCTTACGTCGCTGATGCTGAGGTTGGTCAGCACCACGCCGCTGGCGCTGGTGTTCAGCACTGTCAGTTTAAAGATCACCGTGTGCGGATAGCCATCCTGTGGGATCGTTACGCTGGAGGCGTAATTCACACCGTCGGTGCTCACCAGCTTGGTGCAACTGACGCTGGCATTCACAATCGATACGCTCGCCTGGTTGGTCGCGGAAACCGCCGTGCTGCCGCTGGCGCCGCTGGCAACCACTGTATTGACCGTACTGCTGCACAGAGACTTGGTGAAGAAGTTCGTCGCCGATGCTCCGGGCGCCAGGGTGCCTGGATAACCCGCGAGCGCTCCGCCGAACATCGGATCATTGACCACGACATTGGTGAGCGTGCAGGTGCCGGTGTTCTTCACGACGATCCGGTAGCAGAAGTCAGGGCATTGCGAGCCTAGGTTGATTGCCGAGACACTGGTGCTCCCGTCGTACAACGCGCAGGGCACGCTGCTGCAATCCTGGCCGGACTTGCAGGAGGTGGCTCCATAATAGTTGTGGCTGCAATCCCACCGGCCGCAATCGGAGTTACCATTGCCCGTGTTCCCCGTCCGGCAGATCACATTCTTGACCACTGAGATACCGGGCGTGCAAGGAGGGGGCACGCAATTGACGACCGCCGAGCACTCGCTCTTCACTTCGGCATGATGGCAGGCCGTGCCATCCGCCGCCGTGGCCAGCGCAACCACCTCTACTGTGTCGGTGAAGCTCGTGCTGGTGTTGCAGGGGGTAGTGCACTCTTTCGTCTTATCGCTCTTCTTCTTGTTGCTTTCAGTACTGGAGCTGGAGTTGCATACCGTACCGCAATTCTGGAGATTCGTGCACAGGATCGTGAACGACCCGTCGGAACCGAGGACGCTCGGGATCTTGCAGGTGGAGAAACAGCCACCCACGTCACTGATGCTGATATTCGTCAGGATAACGCCGCTGTCGCTGGTGTTATAGACGGTCAACTGGAAGATGACCTTATGGCTGCTGCCATCCTGAGGAATGTTCACACTGGATACAAAGCTCACACCATCTGTGCTCACCAGTTTGCTGCAACTGACGCTGGCATCCAGGATCCGCGCAGTCGCGCTGCTGGAGGCCGTCACGTTTGTGCTGCTGCTGGCGCTGGTCCCTGTGGCCATCACGGTGTTGACCGTGGACGTGCACAACGCTGTGGTGAAGAAGTTCGTCGCGGACACGCCTGGGGCCAGAGTGGACGGATACCCCGCGAGCGTACCACCGAACAGCGGATCCACCACAGTGACATTAGTGAGGATGCAGGTACCGGTGTTCTGCACAATGATGCGATAGCAGAACGACGGGCACTTCCCATCGTGCACGACGGATGTCGCGATCGTATGACCGGTATAATCCGACGCCGGCAACGAACTGCAGTCATCGCCGTTGGTGCAGTCGGCGCTTCCATAGTACTTGTGGTTGCAATCCCATCGTCCGCAATCCTTGGGCTTCTCCTGGGTTGCATTATGCCGGCAGGTGATTTCCTTGGTCACCGAGATGCTCGGAATGCACGGAGGAGCGGTGCAACTGACAACTGCCAAGCAGGAACTGCTTACCAAGTTGCTCGTCACGCAGACCGTCCCGCCCTGGGAATCTACGCTGGCTGATACTGACGCAATATTGGTGAGTATACCGCCGGGGATATTCGCGCAATTCAGTTGATTGGTGCAATAAATCGTGAACGAGTTGCCCGAAGCCAAGCTGGTGGGCAACGCCACGCTGCCCAGACAACCATTCACGTCGCTCACCGAGAATCCGCTCAACAGTACGCCGCTGTCGCTGGTGTTGTTGACGGTCAGTTTGTAAATCACGACATGCGAGTTGCCGTCCTGCACGATCGTGGCGCTGGACGCGAAGGTCACACCGTCGGTGCTAACCAATTCCGAACAGATGGCGCTGGCACTCGACACG
>CAZAQZ010000137.1:0-7217 GCA_964487175.1 uncultured Verrucomicrobiota bacterium
CCACGGAGTCCGTCCTCCGCGAGCAGATGTATGACGGCGCGCGGTTGCTGGTGATTGCCGACCCGGTCAGCGGCGCGCACGAGTTCTGCGCGTGGGAAACCATCGAGCCGGGCACGGGCGGCAACTTCGTCATCAAAGGCATCGTCCGCGGACTGTTCGACACGCCGATCATTTTCCATCCATCGACCGGCGCCAACCGCCGGCACGTCTTTTTGATGGAAGGCCAGATGCCCTTTACGGCCGGGCCTTTGTCGGGTTGGGGAAACGGCGTCACGCTCAACGTCAAGGCCGTGCCGTACAACAACGTCAGCAGCGCCGATCCCGGCGCGATGACCGCCTTCAGCGTCGGCTTGATCAATCGCTCGCTGCGGCCGTTCCCGGTGGCGAACCTGATGGTCGGCGGCGTCGGCGCCGAGCAAAATCCCACGTACACTTCCGGCTCTGGCAGCGTCCGCATCAGTTGGATACCGCGCACGCGCGGCGCCGGCATCGGCTACATCAACCCGGCCGGCCCGTTCGACACGAACATCCCGATTGAAGGCCAATTTAACATCACGATCTACGCGGCCGATGGCGTGACAGTCCTGCGCACGCTCGGGCCGGTCGTGGCGGGGACAACGTTCACGGATGGGTGGGGCGTGGCACGCTACTACGTCGATTACGATCCGTCGCTGGACAGCAACCCGGCCAGTTTCATCGTGTCCGTCGCCAGCCAGGTTGGCATCTACAACTGCGCAACCCCGCAAACCGCAAAGGTGGTCAAGGTATGAACATTCTGAACGCCGTGTGTAGCCATAGCTCTGCGAGCCATGCCGCCGAACCGAACGCGCCTCACAGAGGCGCGGCTACACAGGACGGAAGCCGGTGTAGCCACGGCTCTATGAGCCGTGCCGGAAACGCACAGGAAGGCAGGGAACAATGTCCCAACTAGAAAACGGCTCCGAACTCTTGGCCGGTCTGGGCGGCACCAATGCCAACAACTTGTTCGATGCGAATGTCCAGCGGTTGAACCTCTGCGGTTTCGACGTGCAGGAAGTCCGCTTTGACGGGTTCGCGACGAACAACCAGGTGCGCGGCACATCGAAGCGCCACTACGACCGTATCATCAAGTTTGTCGAGATTCGCGTCGAGGGAGCGCCGCCAACTGGCGGCTCGCTGGTCGTGCAACTCGTCGTTGCCGGCACGACGCTTTCACAGCAATACACCGTCGCCGCCACGGGCAACTACGCGTTCATCGCCGTGATCCACGACGGCAACGGCGGCGGCAGCGATCCGTTTACCGACAGCGTGTCGGGTGATCCGCTGTCCGGTCCCGGCGTGCTGGTGCTCGGCGGAATCGCCAGCGGCGCATTGAACATGGCCAACGCCCAGACGCTCTCCGTCCAAATCACCACCGCCAGTGGCGCGTCCGACGTGGTAGTCACCATTCATTCCCGAAGGAGAATCCTGTAATGAATCTCTTCAATTTAATGCACAGGCAGGGACGCCTGTGCCACCAAGGCGTTAAACATAAAACTGTCAGTGGCACAGGCGTCCCTGCCTGTGTCCTTGTGATCCTCCTTGCTTGCAGCTCTGCCCACGCCGGCGCCAACGCCTACACCGTCCGCGTCATCTCCGGCGGCCAGACGGGCATCTTCAGCACGGTCGCATTCGATTCCGGTACGTTGTCAACCTCGACGGCGGTGGATGGCACGCCCGAAGTGATCCTGCACGGCCTCGGCGGACCTGGCGGCACGGTGTTGAAAGTGATTACCGCCGCCGATACGCAAACCAACAATGTCAACACGTTGATCTTCGATACCGGCACGCAAAGCACCAGCGGTTCGTCCTCCACGCTCTTCGGTCTCGGCTCGGGCGGCGGCGGGAGCGGCATCGTGAATTGGTACACGGGCGGGGTCTTTTTCGCTTCATCGAGCAACGCCAATTTCGTCGCCGGAACCGGCATCCTGATCACCGCCGCCGGCTCGATCACCAACACATTTGCCATCGACCCGGCCGTGGTGGCCACGCGCAACTCGCTGGTAACTAATTTCAACGGCAGCAGCATCGGCTTTGCCATCAGTACGGCGAATGGCGGCAGCATCACGGTCAACAACGGGATCCCTTTCGCAGCGACGTTCGATAATTCGGCCACGTTCAATGGCGCCGTCGTGTTCAACAACACGGCCACCTACGACACGACGATCTACAACGTCACCACCGTCACGCTCGGCACCAACTTCATCTATTACACCGGCATTCAATCGCAGGTCCTGGATCTCGTCTACCAAACCAATATCACCACCGTCGCCGGTGCCACGAACGTGCTCTACAACACGGGCACACTCGTCATTCAAAACAGCAATCTCATGGCATCCAATGCCGCCAACATCTGGTTTCCCCACTTCTTCGATTCCGTTCATTCCAACCTGATCGCCTCCGGCACATGGGATTTCACGGGCGCAACACTGCTCGGCGTCGGCACCGTCGGCGGCGCGGACCTCACCGCCTTAAGCAACACGTTGAATACGACGATGCTGTCGACCGCCGCGGTTCTGCAGGCCGCAATCAACATATTGCCGACAAGTGCGACGCTCAACAACGCGAGCAACACCCTGGTGGCGTTGCAATTGTCATCCAACGCCGTGCTCCAGGCCGCCGTCAACGCCCTGCCTAATGCCGGCATCCTCACGGCGTTGTCGAACACATTGCTTTCGGTCATGATCAGCAATGGATTCACCGGGGCGGCGTGGCTCAACGGCACCGTCACCATCAGCAACAACGCGTCCATCACATCCACGCTTTTCGTCCACCAACTCCAGGCCGATTCGATCACCGCCAATGGCACAAGCGCGTTTCAGAGCCTCAACACAGTGACCGGCCCCGCCACGATGACGTGGGGTTCGCCCACGCAATCCGGCACGGTCGAAACCAGCGGCAGCGCCATCATCCTGCACCAGGCCGCGCCGTTTTTTTCCGGCTACGAAGTCCTCGTGCGGCCGTCTGACATCTTTGGCTGGGTCATCGGCGGGGGTTCCGTGTCCAGCAACAACATTGTCCCGGTTTATTGGAGCACGACGACGGCCGGCGGCGACACCCTCGCCCTCGGGTTTACCAGCACCGATACCGGCACGCTCAACGCGAGATACGCGTACGCGGTGCTGCCGGTCCCTTCGCTCGCCCAAGGATGGGCCGCAGGCACTGGCCTGGTGATTCGCGTGGTCAGCTCGTCGGCGAGTTTGTTGACCAACACGCTTAACGTTCGCATCACGTCGCCCACCGGCAACCAGTTCACCACGAACAATCTGATCAGCCCGGCCTCCGGCGTCGTGTCCGATTATTTCATCGCCACCGGCTCACTGCCCGCGTTCGGCAACGCCACCACGAACGACTGGACTGTGCGCTTTGATTTTCAGGCGCGCAATTCTGCCACCCAAGGCGTTGTCGCCATCCGAGGGAGGTTTCAATGATCCGCTGCTTGAGAATTAAACGTGGTGGCACAGGCGTCCCTGCCTGTGTCAAAATTCTCCTATTGTCCGGCGTTCTCCTGGCCACCAACTGTTCAGCCCAAGTCCACCCCAGTTCTTTGTGGCAAGACGACGCCGAACTGGTGATGAATTTCCAGGAAGGCCCGTTCCGGGCGCCCGCCGGGACCGTCACCGATTGGTCCATTTACCGAAATGATGCGGATACCAATTCCTCGACGCAGGCCGGTGCGGTTTACCTCCCTAACTCTAGTCCCGGAGGGGGAGGATGCTATCAGTTTATGACATCCACTTCGCAGATCACGCCACAGCAGGACGCGCTCAGCCCTGGCACGGGCCCAATCACGATCGCGATCTGGTTCAATACCACGCAGAATTTTTCCCCGGGCGACCAGGGTGCGCTTTACTACGATTATGGTTCACCAGCAAATAACCTGGTTGCCCTCGACATCAATAGCGACAACAAGATGGAGTACACGATCCGCGACAGCTCGGGCAACAGCATTGATGTGACAGGCATGGGTCCTGCGGTGACCAATGGCGTCTGGCATCTCGCTACGCTCGTCCGTGATAGCCAGACTTCGTTGGCAGGTTACCTCGACGGCATCCAAATCGGTACCGGCACCAACGCCAGCCTCGGCAGTATTGATGTTTCGGACGGCAATACGGGAACAGGCAACGAACCAATGTTTGGCTCGTATCCACATGGCGGAGGCAGTGCTCTTCGAGGCAAACTGGGCCAGGTAAGAATCTACAAACGCGCACTGAGCGCGCAGGAAGTAAGGCTTCAATATGAGACGGGTCTTGTCAGTCAGTAGATTATTTCACAAGTGTCAATTGCAAGTCCTGCGCAGGAAAAATGCGCGACCAGCCGGTCGCTTCGTACCAGCATTGCAGCCAGTAGCAAGAATTGAAAAACGACTCTGCTGGCCAGTGGAGAAAACACATAAACTCCTTTTGTTTCCTTCGTTGCTTTTCGTCGTCTGGACAAGGCAGACGCCAGTTAAGGCTAAGTTTTTTTTGGAGACCTACGATGTGAACAGCGGGCGTGATGCGCCAGAAATCACGGACACGTGGTTGCGCTGTTTGAGTGCAAGAAAAAAAGTTGCGCGGAGTGTTTTAAAATTCTTGCGACGGCAAGTGCGGTGCGCGTATAAGCGGTTTCGTTACAGGCGAGTCGTGGAAGTGGAGAGTTTGGTTTGCGAGTTGTCCGGGGAAACATCGTCGTCTTGACCGGAAGTATCCGAGTTTTTTTAGAAGGCGATTTAGGCACACGAGCGGGACTGGAATCGAGTTAGACAGAGCGGTTTCATGAATCCCGCGGGCGTTCGATGGTCTCCGACGACGGCGTAACCCACCTGATCCACAGCAGGGATTGTTAAAAAGCGGCGAGGGTGTATTTTGTTCTTGAAAAACACAATAGGTAGGGGTACACACTGACCCCTGTCGCAATTACCGGTGGTCGTAAACCACGTCGTTTGCCACCCGAAAAGGGCAGATTTTAGCGAAAGCGGTCCACGCAGAGGAGGGCGAAAGTGATCAATGTGAAGCAGCAGGGGACGGGGGATTTTTCTGTTAATAAGACGAAGGCAGGTCGCAAGGAATCCGCAGCGGCGGCTTCGTTGCTGGTGCCGGGCAGCAAACCGGCCAGACGCCACACACCATCGACTTCGGAAAAGAAACGGGGACTCAGCATCCTCCGCGTGTTCAGCCGGCCGGATATCAAACCATTCGATGAACTCGAATGGGAACGACGCACCGCGGAGATCACCGACGATGCCGGCAAAGTCATCTTCAAGCAGGATAACGTCGAGATGCCGAAAGGCTGGTCGGTCCTCGCCACAAAAGTGGTCGTCTCCAAGTATTTCTACGGAGAGAACGGCACATCGGAGCGCGAACAAAGCGTCCGGCAGCTTGTCCACCGTGTGACTAGGACGATGGCGGATTGGGGCAAGGCGGATGGTTATTTCGCCAGCGACAAGGATGCGGAGACGTTTTACGACGAACTGACCTGGCTGTGCGTCAATCAATACGGTTCGTTCAACTCGCCGGTGTGGTTCAATTGCGGGCTGTTTCACGAATACGGCATCGGCAAGAACAGCGGCCCAGGCAGTTTCCATTTCGACGCGTCCACCCGGACCATCGGAAAGGCCGGGACGCAGTACGAGTATCCGCAGTGCTCCGCGTGTTTCATCCAGTCGGTGGGCGACAGGATGGAAGACATCATGGAGCTGGCGCGCAGCGAGGCGATGCTTTTCAAGTATGGAAGCGGGACGGGCACGGACCTGTCCACCTTGCGCAGCCGGCGCGAGAAACTCAGCGGCGGCGGCCGGCCCAGCGGTCCGTTGTCGTTCCTGAGAGTGTATGATGCGATCGCCAGCGTGGTGAAATCCGGCGGCAAGACGCGCCGAGCAGCGAAAATGAACACGCTGAAGGTCTGGCATCCCGACATCAAGGATTTCATTGAAGCCAAGCCGAGGGAGGAAAAGAAAGCGTGGTCGCTGATCGAGGCGGGTTATTCCGGTGATTTCAACGGCGAAGCCTACGGCTCGATCATGTTCCAGAACGAGAACCTGACCGTGCGCGTGACCGACGAGTTCATGAAGGCCGTGATTGAGGACAGGGATTGGGCAACGCACTGGGTCACCGATCCGAACAAACCCGGTCCAACATACAAGGCGCGGGAGTTGATGGTTGGCATCGCCGACGGCACATGGACGTGCGGCGATCCCGGCGTGCAATACGAGGATACGATCCAGCGCTGGCACACGTGCAAGACGACCGCGCCGATCAACTCGAGCAATCCGTGCAGCGAGTACATGTTCCTCGACAACAGCGCCTGCAATCTCGCGTCGTTGAACCTGATGAAGTTTCTGCGCGAGGACGGGACGTTTGATATTCAGCGATTCAAGGCGGCGGTGGAGATTTTTATCACAGCGCAGGAGATCATCGTCGATCACGCCAGTTATCCGACACACGAAAACGCGATGAACAGCCAACTGTATCGACCGCTCGGGCTCGGTTACGCGAACCTCGGTTCGCTGATCATGGCGCTTGGGTTGCCCTATGACAGCGACGAGGGCCGCTCCATCGCCGGGGCGATCACGGCGACGATGCACCTGCACGCCTACACCCAATCATCGCGCATTGCCGAGAAGTCGGGCGCGTTCGAAGGATTTGCGGTCAATCGCGAGCCGATGTTGCAGGTCATGGAAATGCATCGTGATTCGGTGAAACGCATCCATCGCAGTTGCCCTGATTACCTGCGCGATGCGGCGCAACGGTGCGGCGATGAGGCGGTCGAACTCGGCCGGCGGTATGGGTATCGCAACTCGCAGGTCACCGTGCTCGCGCCGACGGGGACGATTGCGTTCATGATGGATTGCGACACGACGGGCGTCGAACCCGACATCGCGCTGGTGAAATACAAATTGCTGGCGGGCGGCGGCATGTTGAAGATTGTCAATCGCACGGTGCCGATGGCGTTGAAGAGGCTGGGATACACCGATCAACAGATCGTCGAGATTGTGAAGTACATCGATGAGAAGGACACCATCGAGGGCGCGCCGCATTTACAGGAAAAGCATTTGGCCATCTTCGATTGCGCGTTCAAGCCCGCCAAGGGCAAGCGCAGCATCCATTATATGGCTCACTTGAAAATGATGGCCGCGGCGCAGCCGTTCCTCAGTGGCGCGATCTCCAAGACGGTGAACATGCCGCAGGAGTCCACCGTCGAGGACATCATGCAGAGCT
>CAZAQZ010000138.1:0-3820 GCA_964487175.1 uncultured Verrucomicrobiota bacterium
TCTGTTAGTTTAGTTAGATTGGTCAGAAATCGTCAAGAGCAGCCAAAATAGACGCCCTCGGTTGCCCCGTGATTGTAGGGCGCCCGGCTCGGGCGCCGTTGTGAATACCGCCGTCCTCTAATGAACCAACCACATCCAGCGCGTGGGGCCACGCGCCCTACAATTCATCTTCGCCCGCCCGCCCCATTTGTGCGCGCACGGAAGCATGCATGGATGCCTGCAACCGGCAGATGGAATGAAAACCGATGATATATCATCTGATGATACATCATGGTATGGAAGCGGGTACGTCATCGATTCATCGCGTGTCCGCCGTCGTGTCCGCCATAGCTTTAGCGAAGGCGGAAGGCCTGGCGACGGCGGACGTGTTCGCTGTAGTTCCGAACGAAGGCGGACGTGTCCGCCGAAGCCTTGGCGACGGCGGAAGGCCTGGCGAAGGCCGACAGCCAAAATGCCCAAAGTGGAGACCCCGCTTTCCGCAAAGAATCTAGGGCATATTCGCGTACAGGTATTTTTGGAAACCTGCGAACACCTTGCCGATCTCGTCCGGCTTGCCCAAATCGCTTACAGCGTCGGCGATGGAGTCGTGGTATTTGAGACGGAGTAATGGATTTAGTTTTTCTTGATCGAGTTCTTCCACCCCGACGTTGACGTAATGGGAGAGGACGAAATCCAGGAATGCCTGTTGCTTGGCATTAAAGCGGGTGTTGATGTAGACCTTCGCATTCGCGGCCCGAACCTCCCGCGTGACCGGCGGCAGGGCGTATCCCGCGCCAATTACCTTCGTCGTTCGCTCCGCCGCGATGGCACTCGTCAATCACGATGAAGTCGAAAAAGTCTGGTGGGTATTTCAGGAAGAGCAGCCACGAGGTCTGCTCGGTGTAATCCAGTTCTGTTGTGCAGCCGGCTTCTTTCCGGAGCACGTCATCGATGTTTCTGAAAGCTTGTTCAAACATAGTGGGGATTTATCGAAATCCAGTGCGTATTATGGCGCTACGCAGGGAGTACAATCAAGCCGGAGTTAGAGGCCGAGGGGTCAGGGCGGCAAACCGCCGCTACAGGTTGGATGCGTCATTGCTTCGTGGCGGTGCGGGCGCAATCCGTGCGGGCCGTGGCGCGCCAAGCAATTGGATATGCGCAACCTGTTGCGGCTGGGCGGGCAAAAACTGGAGCCAGCGGACGGATTCGAACCGACGACCTGCGGTTTACAAAACCGCTGCTCTACCAACTGAGCTACGCTGGCGATACCGAATTATCAGCACATTTTCGGCCGACGCGCGAAACAAGTCAAGCGCAGGGACAAGATTAACACTCAACTCCGGGGCGGCCGATCGATGTTCCTGGGCGTTTGCTCGACAACACCCCTCGCTTGGGGATCCACCGTAGGTAAATGGTGTTGCGGTTGTGGCGGTTAGACACCCTCTGAGTGTGATCTTCAATAATTCACCAGTTCCATCATGTTCTAAATGCATACAGATTTACTTGTACTCATGTGGGTAAGGTTTTTTGAAAAGTGGAGAAATTTGGTCCGTAAGGCGTGACAATAATTCATTGACACAATGAACCCTGTTGTTTTTGATATGAATTCTAATCCTTGACTTTGAAATTAGTATCCGTAATATAAGGCGGGTACAGTACTCCACCGAGGGTTGGGGTGTCTGGATCTGGTCGGTAATTTGAGAGGGAGAAAGGGAACAAAATGGAGACGGCAAAAGGGGTCGTGATGCCCGAAGTGTGTGCTATGCGAGGACGCCGCTGGTCGGTTCTGGTCTTGGCGGTTTTAGCATTTGGGTTCCTGTCCGTTCGTACATCGAACGCGACGATTGTCCCATTGTCTTCCCTGACAAATAAACAAGCGATTGTAGTAGAGGATCTTGTTTTCAGTGATTTCTCAATCTCCGGGAGTTTCAATGCCGGTGAAATCAATATCGATTATCCATTTCAAGACGCTAACGGCAACGGCATTGAAATTACCGGCCCGATAAGTGCCATTAGCACAGACAATCTGCCCGTGACCCTGGACATGATCATTGGTTATACCGTCACTGTCACGAACGGGGGGGCACCGATCTCGGATATTCACCTGCTTATCAATGGCACCGAAGTCAGCGGTTTGGCTGAAGCGGTTGAGACTTATAGCAGTTCCAGTCAGTCTTTTCTCGGTCAACTCCAGACGTTCGCTGAGGCGACTACCAATCATTTGGAAGACTCCGCGAATCTTTTTCCGGACGAGGACCAGCTTAATATTACAAAAGATGTTCTGGTGGAGGCAACCTGCGACGGCTTCGCCAGCATCTCCGTCATCGACCAGACATACTCCCAGGTTCCCGAGCCAAGCTCGCTTGCGCTCTGCACGCTGGGGTTTGTTGGGTTCCACCTGATCAGGCGCCGGCGAAAAACCGATTCTTAAGCCTCCCTTCTCAAAGCATTCGAAGCACAACAGAGTTGTGCCATGGTGCCTCAGCCAAGTGTTTCGAACGCTGCGCCCAGGCTCAGAATCAAATCGCCCGCCAGCATCGATTGTTCGCCGTGACTTTCGCGCGCGATATCGCCAGCCAGGCCATGTAGAAAAACTGCCGCTCGTGCCGCGTCATATGCGGTGAGTCCTTGTGCAAGGAGTGCCCCCACCATGCCCGTCAGGACATCCCCCATTCCCCCCTTGGCCATGCCGGGATTGCCGGTGGAATTGACCCACAGTTTCGCTGACTTGTCGGCGATCACGGTCCCTGCCCCTTTCAACACCATCACCACCCCATATTCGCCCGCAAAATTCCTGGCCAGTTCCCAACGGTGAGCCTGGACTTCCTTCGTGCTCTTGTCCACCAGCCGCGCCATTTCACCCGGATGCGGTGTCAACACCATCGGGGTCTGAACTTTCTTCAATCCAGCGACACCGTGCGCGATGGCATTCAGCGCATCCGCGTCGACGACGATGGGTGTTACGCTTGTGCTGATCAATTTCCAGACCATTTTCTGCACGCCAGGCTGCTGACCGAGACCCGGACCAATGGCAACCGCGCTGAACCGTTGTAAATCCCCCAGCAACGCATCGAAATTGTCCACCGGGCGCGGCATCACCTCTGGCGGGCATTGCGCCGCAACGATGGGATAGATCGCCCGAGGCACGGCCAGCGTGACGAGCCCTGCTCCTGTTCTCGCAGCCGCATGGGCACATAATACCGGCGCGCCCGTATAGCCCTCCGAGCCGGCAACGATCAACAGATGACCGAAATCGCCCTTGTTCGAAGACTGACGCCGCCGGGGCAATAAGGGCGCAACGTCTCCGCTGGTCAGCAGTTCCACGTCCGACTTGATTTCCTCCAGGAATTGCCTCGGGATCCCAATGTCGGCGACCCGAATTTTGCCGACGACGTCGGTCGCCGCCGGCTGCAAGAGGCCGATCTTTGGCAGTCCCATCGTGATCGTCACGTCGGCGCGAACACACGTCCCATGTGTCTGGCCTGTATCGCTGTCCAATCCCGACGGGATATCAATCGCCAACACCGGCAGCGGCAGTTGATTGATGAAACGGATCATTTCCGCGTACGGCTCGCGCACGTCGCCCTTCAAGCCGGTCCCCAACAAACCATCCACAACGACTGCCGGCTCGGTTTCCGCGATGATCTCGGGCATTTTGTCCAGGCCGGGCATTTCAAAAACCTGAACTCCGCCGACCAGCCGTTGGAAATGCGTTTGTGGATCGCCCTGCAATTCGCCACGCCTGCAGAGGAGAACAAGTGTGGGATGACAGCCTGCGCCCGCCAGATGCCGGGCGGCGACAATGGCGTCGCCTCCGTTATTTCCCTTGCCGGCAAACAGC
>CAZAQZ010000138.1:3830-7214 GCA_964487175.1 uncultured Verrucomicrobiota bacterium
ACACGGAACGCGCATCATGTTTTTTCAGGAATTCGACAGCCGTCCTGGCCACTGCGAACCCCGCGCGATCCATCAGTTCTTCGCCGGGAATGCCGGAGGCAATCGCGCGTTCGTCGAGTTGGCGAATCTGTTCGGTGGTGACAGCCTTCATGATGCCGCGATCAATGTAATGAAACGATGGACCAAAAGCAACGTACCCTGAACGGCGGGCTCAGAAATCGACCTTCAACTTCGCGACCGCCTGCTCCACTGCGTCGGGTTCGTAGTAAACGGCGAGTCGCTGGGCGCCGCTGTAAACCGCGATGGCCACGCCGTAGTATCTCTGGCCGGTTTGATGGTTGCGCTCGGTGAACTGTCCGGTCTTGAATTTCACTTCCTCCGATTCGAAGTTGGCCGGGTCGGTCTGGATCTGCGCTGTGAGCAGGGCTGGCAGGTCGACGTCGCTCTTTCCCTGGACCGCCAGCACAATCTTCTGGCCTGTGAGCTCTTTTCCGAACACCGCGTATTTGACCGTCGCTCCCTTGAGCCCCACGCCGCTTGTATTTTGAATCTTGATCGTCAGGACCACGGCGCGGGTGCTGTCGGCAACTTCCGGCGTGTGATACTCGACATCCCCGGTTGACTGGACCTTGGCCTTTTGCCGCACCTCTCGCTGCGTCTTTTGGTCCTTTTCGACGGAGATTCTTAAGATGGGCTTGAGTTGGGCGCTTGCCAAAGTTACTTCACAAACAACGACGGCAAGACACACCAGGAGTTGTTTCATCGCCATGTCCTCCACCACCTGGAAGATATCCTACGCCTGGCAATTCGGTTTGACAAGCCGCGACAGCCTCGCCTACGTTCGCCCCCATGAAAGCTCTGATCTTTTCTGCTCTGTTTGCGCTAACGGTGAACGGGATGGCCGCCGAGTTACCCAGTCAGGACATTTCTCTTCTCAAGGAAGTCGCCCGTGCGCAGCAGCGCGGACTGGACTGGCTCGCCAAACAGCAGGAAAAGGACGGCTCATGGCGGCATCATCCCGCGATTACCGGTCTGGCTGTGACCACATTCCTCCGTTCAGGACGGAACCTTTCCGTTGATCAGCAGGAAACCGTCGATCGCGCAATCAAGTTCATCCTCAGCAACGTCCGGACCAACGGCGCGATTTACGGTAGCAACGAGATCGACAAATATCCCAATTACTCGACGGCGATTTGCACCATGGCATTGCTCGCCACGGGAAAACCGGAATACACGGACACGATTCGCAAGGCGCGGGCGTTTCTGTTGGGCACGCAGTTCAGCGAACAACACAATGTTGACTCCAAGAGCGCCAACTACGGCGGGATGGGCTATGGTCAGGATGAACGCTCTGATATGTCGAACACCGCCTGGGCGCTGGAAGCGTTGCGATTGACCGAGTCGCTGCAAACGCGTGCCAGCCAATCGCCGCACGTGGATTCGAAACTGCACTGGCAGCGGGCGATTGCGTTTCTTCAGCGATGCCAGAACCTGCCGTCGCACAACGATCAGCCCTGGGCGAAGACAGCGGGCGACCAGGATTTGGGCGGATTTATTTACCTGCCGGGTTTCAGTTTTGCCAATGAAGGCGCCACGGAGGAAGACGAGGACAAGGGCACAGCCCAGCGGACTCCGTTGCGCAGCTATGGCAGCATGGGCTACGCCGGCCTGAAGAGCTATATCTACGCCGACCTGAAGAAGGACGACCCGCGGGTCACGGCTGCCGTGAAATGGCTGCAAAAGAACTACACGCTCGATGAGAATCCCGGCATGGGCGCGCAAGGTCTCTACTACTATTACCAAACCATGGCCAAGGCGCTTACCGTGTACGGCGACGATTTGTTCATTGACGCGAAGGGCACAAAACACGATTGGCGCTACGAACTGATGAACAAACTCGTCAGCCTGCAAAAGTCGGACGGCTTCTGGATCAATGAAAACAATCGTTGGTGGGAAAACGATCCTGCCTTGGTGACTTCCTACAGCCTGCTGTCGCTGGAAATCCTCCAGGCGCGGCGTTATCCGTAAAGAGCCTCGATCAGATGCTTCTCCAGCTTCAGATGCCGCCGTCGGGCTTCTGAATATTTGCGCGCCACGGCGGGCTGGGGACGAATCACCTGTCCCTTCGCAGACGCGGACACTTTCCACCCGAGTTTTTCCAGCGCGAATATCGCCGCTCCGCGCAACGATGCCTCGCGTTCGGAACAAACGGTCAATTCGCTGCCGAGCACATTCGCCAATCGTTGCATTCCACTCCGCGAGGAGGGCAGTCCGCCTGATACCGTGAATCGCAACCGCCGGCCCGTTGACTGGGACATCAGTTCCGCGATCCATGCCAATCGATAAAACGACGCTTCCTGAATCGCCTGGAATAAATCGAGTGCGGTCGTCGCTTGCGTCACGCCGATGATCGTCCCCCTGATATCCTCCTGCCACGTCGGCGCGCGTTCACTCACCCAGAACGGCAAAACGGTCAACTCCTCCACTGGAAACGGCCGGGAGGCCAGTGCGCGCTCCAGTTTCTGTGGATCGGCTTCCATGTTCAGCTCCCGCAGGGCCCACGCGTACAAGTTTCCCGCGTTGCTGACAGCGCCTCCGACCAAAAACTGTTCGGCATCCACGCGATAGCAAAATAATCCGAACGGCGCGCGCGCCCGCCGCCCGTGCCGAATCACGCGGACCGCTCCGCTGGTTCCATAGTTGATCGCCGCCAGCCCGGGCCGCGTCGAACCGGAACCGAGGTTGCTTGCCGCGCCATCGCCAATCGCGGGGAACCATTGCGCTGCCTTCAATTCGGGAAACCGGCGCGCAAACGTCCCTGAAGTCGTGACCGTGTCTTCCCGAAGAGGATTCAGCGCGTTACGCCGAATACCGGAAACGCGCAAGAGTTCGTCATCCCAATCCAGCGTCGTCGGATTGAACAAACCGGTGCCGCTGGCCATCGCGTACGCGCAGTTGGCCCGGCCACAAAACTGCCATTGCAGCCATTCGCCGGGTGACATCCAAAATGAGACGCTCCCGAACAGGCGCGGCTGTGTCCGTCGCAACCAACACAACTTCGCGGGCCAGTAGGATGCGCGCAGCATGCAACCGGTCCTCGCATGGATCACCCGCTCCGAGAGCTTTAGCCGCAACCGGGCCGCGTCGTTGTGACAGCGCGAATCCGCCCAGGTATAAATCGGCGTCAGCGCACGGCCTCGACTGTCCGTCCCGACAAGGCTATGCCAAAAACAGGAAGCGCCGGTTGCGACAATCGGCCGTCCGCGAAGCGATTTGTCGTGACGGTAGCGGGCAAAAGTCCCCTGGAGGCAGTCAAACACGGACCGCAATAGGTTCTGCGGCGAAATCTCGATTTTCACTGCACGGATAAAAAAGTGAGAGTGA
>CAZAQZ010000139.1:0-7198 GCA_964487175.1 uncultured Verrucomicrobiota bacterium
CCGGCCGTTGCGCGGTTCGACGCACAGCGCCGTTCGCACAATCCACGAGGCTGATTCCTGCGCGTCCGGTAATTTCTGTTCGACGATCTCGCCCGGCTCGCCCCGTGGATTCACACCTCGTGGCGCGGCGCGACCACCAGCCCGAAGATAATTCTGCCGTGGCGGCAACGGCGGCTGTTCCTCCTGGGGATCGGGTTCGTAAACATAAGGATACTGGCTCGGCAACACCCACGGCATCGAATCCAATGGCAGCCGGTAGCCCATCGGCGAATCGCCGGGAATCAGCAGTAAATGTTCGGTCCGGAAAAACCAGGATCCGCTTGCCCAATACGCACCGGGGTTCGATTTGTAACGACGCTGCAAGGGCAGGACGAATCCAACCACGTTGCCCAGCCCCTGCTCGAACACACGTGCCAGACGTTTGCGTTCCTCTTCGTCCTCCAAGTTCGATTGAAGCGGATCAACGTTGACCGGCAACCGCCGCTCACGCCACGAGTAATGCCACATGTCCTCGTAACCAGGGATGATGAATTTCGCCTCAATGCCAATCATCTCAGTCAACAGGCGGATGAACTCGCTCGCCTGCGCTTCGCCGTGACCATAGTTGACGGATTCGTCGGCGATCAGCAAATCGTTCTTCCAGATCGGCACACCGTCACGCCTCCACCAGCAACCGAGCGCCCAGCGCGGCAGGGATTCTCCCGGATACCATTTTCCCTGGCCGTAATGCAGCAGTCCGCCCGGCGCAAACTGCCGGCGCAACCGCTTGATGAGGTTGCCTGCCAATTCACGCTTCTTCTTCCCGAATGCTGCGGTGTTCCATTCCGCGCCTTCCATGTCATCAATGGAGACAAACGTCGGTTCGCCGCCCATCGTCAGGCGCACATCGCCTTTCGTTAATTCCTGATCGAGCCGATGGCCGAGCACCTCAATGCGCTGCCATTGTTCCTCGGTATAGGGCTTGGTCACGCGCGGCGATTCGTAAATGCGCCGCACGGTCATCTCGTGGTTGAATTCCACTTCGCATTCGTCCACCGCACCCGTCACCGGCGCCGCGCTGTACGGGTCGGGCGTGCACGCCAGTGGAATGTGGCCTTCGCCCGCAAGCAATCCGGAAGTGGGATCCAGCCCAATCCATCCAGCACCGGGCAGATAAACCTCCACCCACGCGTGCAAATCAGTAAAATCGACTGCGGTGCCGGACGGACCGTCCAGCGATTTCACATCGGGTGTGAGCTGAATCAGATATCCAGACGCAAACCGTGCCGCGAGCCCGAGGTTGCGGAACACCTGCACAAGCAGCCAGCCGGTATCGCGGCAGGAACCGCTACGCTGAGTCAACGTCTCGTCTGGCGTTTGCACACCGGGCTCGAGTCGGATGATGTATCTGATATCTTGCGAAAGGCGGCGATTGATGGCGACGAGAAAATCGATGGTGCGCATCTCCTCGCGGCTGATGGTTGCCAGATATTCCTGCAGCTTCGGCCCGACCGGCAGCGTTTCGAGAAACGGGCGTAGTTCGCGCGCCAGCCACGGCTCGTACTGGAATGGAAATTTGTCCGCAGACGGTTCCAGAAAGAAATCGAATGGATTGAGCACCGACATCTCGGCAACGAGATCAACTTCAATCAGCAATTCGCGGGTCGGCTCGGGGAACACGAGGCGGGCGAGATAATTGCCCTGAGGATCCTGCTGCCAGTTGATGAAATGTTTCTGCGGCGTCAGTTTCAGTGAATAGCTCAGGATTGGCGTGCGGGAATGCGGCGCTGGCCGTAACCGGACGGTGTGCGGCGCCAGCGACACGGAGCGATCGTATCGGTAACGGGTCTTGTGGTTGAGGGCAACATGAATCGCCATGAATTAGTCCAATCAATCCGGTCGAGGAGCGCTCATCGTTTCAATTCCATCACCTTCTTGGCCGTGGGCACCGGCATGCGCGCCGCGAAGAATGTTTCGCCGACTCCAATGCCGACCTGATTCATTTTCGTCTGCAGGCCATCGAGGTACTCATGCAATCCCGAGTCAATGATCTCGTCGACCTCCGCGTATGCCAGTTCCGAGCAAAGTTGACCAAGGAGCTGCTCGGCGGGATTGCGGAACATGCCGGACGGCGTCCCTGAAATGGCGTGCACCGACTCGCGAGCGGCGGCCAGGCAGTGGTTGATAGCGCGCGGGAACTCGCGGTCGAGCATCAGGAACTCGACGATGCGCCGGGGCGCAATCCGCCCATACCGTTTGCGATACATTTCGAAGGCGCTGGCCGAGCGCAACACCGCCGCCCATTGAATATCGTCAAACGTTGTGCCCACGTCGGCCACCGTGGGCAGCAGGATAAAATACTTCACATCGAGAATGCGCGAGGTCTTGTCCGCGCGCTCCAGTTTGCGGCCAAGCTGGCAGAAGTGCCAGCCTTCGCCATGCGTCATCGTCCCGTCGGTCACGCCGGAGAACAAGTGACTGGACATCTTGACGGACGCGAACAACTCCTGCGGATCAGTCAAGCTATCCGACTTGGCCGCGGCGGAGTTTACCATGAGATAGAACTGATTGAGCTGCTCCCACATTTCCGACGAGATTACTTCACGCACCGAACGGGCGTTCTCGCGCGCCCCGCGCAAACACGACAGGATCGAATTCGGGTTCTCGGCGTCGAACGTGAGGAACTGGATGACATTCTGTTGCGTGGCCTCGCCATATCGCTCGGAAAAATCTTCGTCGTCACCCGTGATCTCCACCAGTGGATGCCATTGCTGGTTGGCGCCGCCAGGCAGATCGAGCATCAGATGCAGGTTGACATCGATGAACCGCGCCACGTTTTCGGCGCGCTCGATATAGCGGCTCATCCAGTAAATGGAATCGGCCACGCGGCTCAGCATTATTGCGCTCCTGCGGTGACGACTGATCCGCCATTGGTGCCGATGACCTCGCGCTGGACGGTCGGGTCGTCGGTCAGCACCCAAGTGTCCTTGCTGCCGCCACCCTGTGAAGAGTTGACCACCAACGAACCTTTTTTAAGCGCCACCCGCGTCAACCCACCCGGCAATACATAAATCTCCTGCCCGTAGAGAATGTATGGGCGCAAGTCGACGTGGCGGCCTTCGAAATGGCCATCCACGATGGTCGGCACGCGCGACAACGAGAGCGTTGGTTGGGCTATGTAATTGCGCGGGTTGGCCTGGACGCGTTTGGCAAACTCAGCGTGCTGTTCCTTTGTTGCATGCGGACCAACGAGCATGCCGTACCCGCCGGATTCGTTGGCGGCCTTGATGACGAGCTCGCCGACGTGCTCCAGCACGTATTTCAAGTCGTCCTTCTCGGCACAGATGTAAGTGGGCACGTTAGGGATGATGATCTCTTCGTCGAGATAATATTTCACGATCTTGGGCACATAGGCGTAGACCACCTTGTCATCGGCGATGCCCGTGCCCGGCGCATTGGCCAGCGCTACGTGGCCAGCCTTGTACACATCCATCAATCCCGGCACCCCGAGGACCGAATCAGACCGGAACGCTTTCGGGTCAATGAAATCATCGTCGATACGCCGGTAAATCACGTCCACTCGCTCGAAGCCCTTGGTTGTGCGCATCCAGACGAATTTGTCGGACACCACCAGATCGCGCCCCTCGACCAGTTCGATGCCCATCTGTTGCGCAAGAAACGAGTGCTCGAAGTAGGCGGAATTGTAGCTGCCCGGCGTCAACAGCACGACACGCGGTTCCTCGACGCCGTCGGGCGAGAGATATTCCAGCATGTCGCGCAGGCGGCTGGGATAATCGCTGACGGGCCGGATGCGCGAGGCCTCGAACACTTGCGGGAACGTGCGTTTCATCACCTGGCGGTTTTCGAGAACATACGACACGCCAGACGGACAACGCAGATTATCCTCCAAAACGTAAATCAGCCCGTCACGATGCCGCACCAAGTCGGTGCCGGTAATGTGGCACCAGATTCCACGAGGTGGATTCATGCCGATGCATTGTTCGCGAAAACTCTTCGCCGACCTGATGATTTCCTTCGGGATGATCCCGTCCTTGATGATCTTCTGGTCGTGGTACAGATCGTCGATGAACAGGTTCAGGGCGCGAATTCGTTGCTTGAGGCCGCGCTCCAGCGTGCTCCATTCAGAGGCAGAGACGATGCGCGGAACCAGATCGAATGGAAATATCTTCTCCGTGCCGGCGTTGTCGCCGTACACGTTGAACGTGATGCCCATCTTCAACAAGGAACGCTCGGCCGACTGCTGGCGGCGCAACAACTCACCGTCGGGAAGCGAACTGATGATGTTCACCAACGGTTTTGCCACAGCGCGCGGCCGGTCGTCCTCCGCAAACATCTCGTCGAAGAAGGCTTGCGTCTCGTACGGTTTAAATTTCATACATTCCGCCTGAGCCGATTCCGGTTCCCCAATACCACAACGGGCATAGATCGCCAAGTGAGTCTTAGCAGTGGATATGCCATTGAATCCAAGTATCAAAGCCTCAAGGCGTCGAAAACATAATCGGAGCCTCAATCATCCGCATGACCGGATTTGATAATTTTTGCAAGTGCTTGCAAATAGGACTTTTATAAATGGCACTGCAGGTGACGCTTGAATCCAATTGAAGGAGCGAGCGGATTGAGATGTTCTTGATTAGATAGAGGCAGACTAAGCAACAATTGCTTGTTTTTTTTCACTCTGTCCAAAAGCGGCCATTAGTCCCGCTCAGGCGCTACCGGGCCGCCGGTTCGTTCAACAGCCGCACTTCGCGTTGCGGGAACGGAATATCAATCTGATTAGCGCGGAATTTCTCGACGATGGCCTTGTACAACTCCAGTTGCGCCGGCCCGTAGTCCGGCACCTTGACCCATGGCTGTACAGTGATGTTGATGGAAGACCCGGCCAGCGCGCTGATGCCGACGACGGCGGCGGGTTCCTTGAGGACGAGTGTGTTCGCGTTCAAAATTTCGCGTACCATCAACACCACCTTGCTGAGGTTCGCATCATAGGCGACACCCACCGTCAGGTCGACCTGGCGCATCGTGCCGTAATTATGCATGATCTCACCGACAATTTTGCGGTTGGGAATGACAACCCGCGATCGGTCCGAATGAATCAGGGTCGTTGTGAACAGCTCGATATTGGTGACCTGCCCCGACACGCCCAGCATCTCGATATATTCGCCGACGCGAAACGGCTTAGTGAAAATGATCGTCAGGCCGGCCATCAAATTGCCCAGCACGCCCTGCAACGCCAGGCCAATGCCCACACCCGCCACGCCAATGCCCGCAATCAGGGAGGTCACAGGAACACCCACCCGGTCCATCACCACCACCAGCGTGAACGCAAACACCATCAACCGCACCACTCGCGCCAGCAGGACGCGCACCGGCGGCTCAAGATCGTGTTTGTTGAGCCAGGCCGTGGTCAGGTTCCCCAGCCAGCGGGCCACAAGAAGACCGATCACCAAAATGATCAGCGCGCCGAGAAGCTCAAATCCGTACTGTGTGAGAAACGTGACAATCGTCTGCTGATATTGTTGCAATTGCATAGGTGTCCGTTTGTTTATGGATTTTGATAAAAAGAGTCAATGTCGAATTCGGGCACACGCGTACGTTACCGCTGCTGACCCAAATCCAAATGTTGCGGTGGATTCGGCGGAAGTTTCCAGACGATTTCGCTGTGATTGGTCGCGCCATGCATCTGGTTAGCCAACTCGATCCCTTGCTTGTACACGCTCTCAAATTCCTCAAAGTTCTTTGTCTTGATGTGCGCCTGTAGTGGATCGAAAATCTGCTTCGCATAATCATCAAGCAGTTTTTTGTACTTCGGCCGGGTCATGATCATCTTCTGCCACATGCTGCGCAGGCTGCGCACCTCATAATCGGCCAGCGCCCAGTTGCCGCCCTTCGCCGCGTAATATAACGTCCAGTAGCGCTCACCGACCAGCGGCATCAAGCCGCCCAAGCCCGGCTGCAACTCCGCCAGCTGGTCGAGTGTGAGTTCCCCATGCTTCGTCCGCCCAACAATCGGCTGTTCTTCCGCCATGCGGCTCTTTTAGCCGGTGCCTCGCGTCAACTCAACTGAAAAGAAAAACCCCAACGCGATTGCGTCGGGGTTTCCCACTCTGATTGTTTCTGAGGATCAGCTCTTCTCTGCGCTCTTGGCGTAGGGGCACTGACCGCCCTTCGAGGCCTTGTCCACGTTGGCTTTCCACTGGGTCAATTGTTCGGGCGTGAGAATCTTTTCGATGCCCTTTGAGAACATCTCGTGGTACTCGGACGTCGAAGTTGCGCGCTTGCACTGTTCCTGCAAAGCCGTAACCTGCGCCTTTTGTTGGCTCGTCAGATCCAGCTTCGAAAACATCGCGCTGCAGCATCCGCCGGCTGAACTTTTGCCAGCCATACCGCTACAACCGCCGCCATCCGCGTAAGCCGAAGCAATTCCGGCCAGCACAGCCACCGCGACCGCAAAACCTAGTAATCTCTTCATATCTCTTCTCCTGTTGGTAGTTCCCGTCAAAAGCTTGGACGCCAATCTAGCAGCTTTGTTCAACTTTCCCAAGCTATTTCTTGGCCTGCAAGGCAGCGAGCACGCGTTCAGGGGTGAACGGGGCTTTCTTCACGCGGACGCCGCAGGCGTCGTAGATTGCGTTGGCAATCGCCGGCAGTGGGCCGTTGATGCCGATTTCCGCAATGCTCTTCGCGCCGAACGGACCGGTCGGTTCGTACGTCTCCACTAGAATGGTGCGAATCTTCGGGGCGTCCAACGATGAAAACAAACGGTAATCGAAGAAGCTCGGGTTCAACATCCGACCGCGTTCGTCGAACTTCATCTCCTCGCACAGGGCATAGCTCAGGCCGTTCAATGCCGCCCCTTCCATCTGGCCTTCGGCGAGCTTCGGGTTGATCGCCACGCCACAATCCACGGCGGCGACGTAATCCAGCACACGCAATTCGCCCGTTTCTGTGTCCACTTCGATCTCGGCAAAATGGGCGGCGAACGGCGGAGGCGAGACGTAGGAGATGTGCGATGCCTCGCCGTCGATCTGAAATTGGTTCTGACCGTACAACGAGCGGCTGATGATGTTCTGATAAGGGACCTTCTTGCCCGTCTTGCGGCTGACGACGGTCGCGTTCTCGCAGAAGAAATCGGCGACGTCCTCCTTGATCATCTCGGCAGCAACTTTGAAAATCTTATCGCGGCAGGCTTCGGCCGCCC